>NZ_JAJENT010000805.1:0-63896 GCF_035615515.1 Phormidium sp. CCY1219 | reverse complement strand
TATCTATCAGTCGTCTTTAGACGACTTAAGCTATGAGCCGGGGGTTTTTAACCCCCTGCGGGTATTAAGCGATGAGCCGGGGAATTTGTAACCCCCTGCGGGTATAAAGCGATGAGCCGGGGAATTTGTAACCCCCTGCGGGTATAAAGCGATGAGCCGGGGGGTTTGTAACCTGCTGCGGGTATAAAGCGATGAGCCGGGGGTTTTTAACCTGCTGCGGGTATAAAGCGATGAGCCGGGGAATTTGTAACCCCCTGCTGTTGTGACTAGGGCAATTTATAACTAGAAATCCGCAAAACCAACTGACCGTCATCGGGATTTTGGGTGAAAATAAATGCCCCGGATTCCGTTTCATCTTGCGACAAAAAATCAATTTCCAATTCTCCCTTTTCTTCAATTTCGCCATCAATTTTCAGTTCGGCGATCGCCCGTACTGCAGCCGCGGTTTCTCCCCCTTCATTCTTCACCGTAAACGGCACGTAAAACTGCCCGTTATACGCTCTAACTTCTCCAGATTGCTTCACGGAAATCACTGGCGGATTTTCGCGATGGTTGGTCCAATCATACCCCACCAATACGATAGAAATCCCCAAGATTACCAACCCAATGGCAAACGTCACCCACTCTGCAGGCGATCGCCCGGCTATCTCTTTTCTCTGGGTTCTGTTATTGATTTCACCGCGACTCATACCGCCAATCTCCCTGCAGCACCGCCGATACTTGCCGGAAGACCCAATATAATCGTATAGCTGACCCAAATTTGCCAGGGATCGCTAAAGGTCACTTTCTGAAAAAACGATAACATCACCACCGAAGCGGCGAGGGACACCAGATAGCACATCACGGTTTCTCCCACGGGTTTTTGAAACATTCCTTGCTGTTTGAATCGCTTCTCCTGACCCCGGAATCCCGCCGAAAATACAATCCCATAGGAAATCAGCAAGGAAGACAAGGCGATCGCAGCTAACCCTTGAGGTGAGGCACTTGCCGCCAGCATCGCCACTTCATCGGTAGGTGCAATGCTAAAGGCAATAAAAATCGCCCCCAGTAACGTCGCGCCAATATCCGCTGATGGTTCCATTTGACTGAGCATCCAACTGTCATTCTCGTGAGAATCGCGATCGCCATTTCCATTCTCCGAGTCGTAGCGATCGCCACTCATCAGCGAAGTCGCCAGCGCCACTCCCAGAGAAAAAGGCAACCCTTCAAAAATCGCTTTTCCGAGAATTTCATTCAACGGCGTGCGAGGGTTGATTTGTCCCAACAATATCAAAGTCAACGTGGTACATACCAACCCAATGGCGATCGCTTCCACACTTTCCATCGCCGGATCTCGCCAGCGACTCTTGATATCTTGATTGTCCCGAAATCCCACCGTGCGATTAAACACAAACACCACAAAATACGTCACCGCCAGCGCTCCCAATCGCATCGGCGCTCTACTAAACGAGCCAATCCACCACACTTCCATCGTGTATAGGAGCGGAATTCCAAACAAAAAGCCCCCCGACACTCCTCGCACGAGTTCGTCGAATTCTTCTAACCATCCCCACGCCAAAGATTGCCGTTGTCGAGAACGTCTAACCATATTGTTTCCCATCCCTTACAAGAGCGCTTTGCAATTTACCTAAATTGGCAGTAAAATCGAATTTTAAACCACACTAGCGGTGCGATCGCATCACCCCTCAGACAGATATTCCCCGCCCCTCTCGGTCTCTCACTATTGGTTCCTCCCCACCCTGTTTTCCAGCCTAGGCTGGAAAACAGAGTGAGTCACAATGGTTGTCAATGATATCGCATCACCTTACGGCATCTGAATCGGAATCAGCGAATTTTCCGGTAGATAATCCCGGAAGCGCCCGCCCTCGGAGAGAACGATCGCCAAATGCAACCACCAATCCGGATCCGAGGGCAAATCCGCCCAGGGCACTGCAATTTCCAAGCACTTATCTACAGCCACTTGTGCCCGGCCCTGACGCGGTTTCCACTGAAAATCCTCCCGCGCTTCTTGGAACCATACCGAATGGGTGACTAAATTAATCCCCAGATAATTGTGATACAAATAATCCAGAGGAGGGCGCGCCGGGAGTTCCTTCAAGGGTACCGGACTGTTGTGCATAGTGCGATCGGGATAATACCAGAGCAAATTGAACTCGGGCGGGCAATCTTTGCCGAATTCGGTTCCCGTTTTGAAATCCACCCGCAAGTAGAAATGCAAGTGATCCACCCCATACCACAACCGCTGAATCGGGCCGCTGCGGTGCATGGTGCCTCTTGCGCCACCGATTTCGATGCGACCGGCTTTATCCCAATCTTGTTCGTCGCCAATCCCATCAATTTTCGGATGGATAAAGCTTTGCGGCGTGCGATCGCGCTGTCGTTCGTGTTTTTCCACCGGTTGGAGCACTTCGTCTGGGATTGGTTCGTCCAGGGCCTTGTAAATTGCCGCCACATGTTCGCGAAACAACTGGTCGAACATGGCATCCTGATTGGAGGAATGACCTTCGCCAAACCACCAAAACCAGTCAGACCCTTCCGCCGCATATAATGCTTCCCACGCTTCCGGATTGGTTTCCTCGGTTGCTTCCGGATGATTGGCGAGGGTTTCTCTTGCCTGAGTCAGCAAATCCCAGGCGCGATTTTTTGCCGGATCGCCGATCCAGGTGGTGAAACTGCCATCCACCCAAGACCCGCTGTGTAGGCGATCGCTGGGTAAAGTTTCCGTAGGCGGGAATTTCTCGATAAACTCCGACACCGTAACCAACTCAATTTCCGAATGATGGCTCAGTTTTTGATAAAGCGCATCCAGGAACAGTTCGCCATCGCGTTGGTAAAATTCCCAGCAATTTTCCCCATCCAGGGCGATCGTCACCAACCAGGGACGTTCCAACCCACTCTGCGCCCCATTCGGTTGGCGATTTTTCAGAGAATAGGCGATCGATTCCAAATGCCCGATTAAATCCGATGCCGCTTTGCGCGGTTCCATCGTTGCGTAGGTAAATCCAATTAAATCCGATAAGCGGTGGTCTCGAAACACCATCGCCAAATCCCCATGCGGGGTTTCCAACCGATAAGGGCGATATAGATATTCCGGTTCTCCCAGATTTCCCGCCCCATCGCGATGGAAAAAGTGCTGCAAGGTCCACCCCAATACTGCCTCATCCGAACACAACCAGCGAAACCCTTCCCGGGCCACATGAGGCAAAATTGACGGACTCACCGACTGTTCTGAGGGCCACAATCCGCGCGGTTCGCGCCCGAATCGGTCTCGATACATCTGTCGCGCTTTGCTCAGGTGGCGGGGAAGGTCTTCTTCCCACTGGAAGCGCTGGTGAGGCAATTCCATCTCCGGAACCGCCACCCGACCGGCATCCGTATCCGCCAATAAGGGTAAAATCGGGTGGGTGTAGGGGGTGGTGGTGACTTCCAACTGACCCGCATCTTGCATTTGGCGGTGTTGGGGGATGATTTTGCCGATAATTTCCCGTTGTTTGGAGTAGATGCGCTGGCGATCGCTCAAGCTAAAGTTCCGCCCTTTCTTCAACCACCCTTCAATATCCGGGTCATCCCAAAAAATCGGGTCGATCCATGCCAGATTGTGCCACGCGAGCAAATCGCTATAATCTTGCTCGGTCCAATTCTCCAAGCACCATCCTCTTCCCTTCTCCTGTCGTTGGGCGTACAGTTCGGCGTAGCGCGGATGGGGGTCGATTAACGTATGGTGGTTGCCATCAAAGAAATGCTCGACAATAAAATGCTTTTGTTCTACACTGAGCTGGTCTTCTGGTGTCAGGGCTGCCGTTAAATAAGGATCCAATGCCGTGCCCTGGACGTAATCCTCGAGCTGTAGGATTAATGACGGCACTAAATTCACCGTTTGATGCAGTTTCGGATAGCGTGCCAAAATCAGCACTAAATCCAGATAGTCTTTGGTTCCGTGCAGTCGCACCCAAGGCAGTCGATATTGACCGCCAAATCGGCTTTTATAAAGTGGCTGATGCTGATGCCAGATAAAGGCAACATAAAGCGGATGAGGCATAGGTCGATTACCGCGAACAGTACAGTAGCCAGAAAACGCCACTCAGAGGTCCGGTGGCGATTTTACCGGGGACCTCTGAGCCTGGTTAATTACTGAACTTACATCACTTGTTCGACTTCAGCAATCTCGGGGATGGATTCGCGCAATTTGCGCTCGATTCCCATTTTTAAGGTCATGGTGGAACTCGGGCAAGAACCACAAGCGCCCTGTAGTCGCAGCTTGACAATCGGGCCTTCGAGTTCGACGAGTTCCACGTTTCCACCATCCGCCATCAGATAGGGGCGCAGTTCGTCTAGAACGGTTTCCACATTGTCCGGGGTTAATGCCATTGTCGTAGACATAGTTCTCCTCGCAGAGTCTTTAGTTTTGGTCTATTGCTAATTTTAACGGCTGTTGCAGAACGTTGAAGTGGGTTTTCTGGATGAGAACGTGGGAAAATAGAAGCGGAGCTGAGTTCTGCTAGCGCGGAACGACGGTTTCATCGGTTCGGAGTAGTCATTTTTGGGACATGCATCATCGAAACCTGCGTCAGAAATTAGTACAACTAGACAACAGGAGTTACAAGGCTTATAAAGACATTCAAGGCAGCTATGACTTTGGCGAGTTTACCTTAATCGTCGAATACGTGCAGGGGGATCCGTTTGCCGCCCCGAGCAAATTGTGGGTTCGCATTCCCCAGTCAGTGGCGGGATTTCCCCGGAAACTGTACCAGTCTCGCAGTCGAGAAGTGGCATTGCGGGATTATTTGACCCGGGAATTTTCCGACGCCGCCCGGGAGGTATCCACCCGCCGGGGGACCGGAAAAAGCGGGCAAATTGCGATCGCGCGAGTGACGCAAGCGGTACTCGAACGCACTGCAGCATTTGTCAATGAAGAGTTTATCGAAATTCGCTTTACTGTGGGACTCCCGGCGAAAGGGCGACGGATTTTAGGCTATCAAGCGGCAGAAATGCTTTGCGAAGATATCCCGCAAATCGTGGAAGAAGTGGCGATTTACGCCCATCTGGATGGGAAACAGATTCAGCAGCATGTGGAAACTGTGGAAGATGCGGATTGGTTGCGATCGCAGCTTCGCGATCGCGGGTTAGTCGCTTTTGTCGCCAACGATGCCATCCTCCCGCGCCGCAGTGGGATAGACGATCGCCCCTTAAGCTCCTCGGAAGCGGTTCCCTTCGTCTCCCCCCCGTCATTAGAAGTACAATTCGATTGTCCGAATCGCGGTAAAATCTCGGGGATGGGGATTCCTACCGGCGTCACCCTGATTGTCGGCGGCGGCTATCACGGCAAATCTACCCTCCTCAAGGCGATCGAGCGCGGGGTGTATGACCATATCCCCGGCGACGGGCGGGAATTTGTGCTCACGGATCCCGCTGCAATGAAAATTCGCGCTGAAGATGGGCGCAGTGTGGTGGGGGTGGATATTTCCCCGTTTATCAATCATTTGCCCCAAAAACGCTCCACCCGCAATTTTTCTACTACCAATGCCAGTGGGAGTACCTCCCAAGCGGCGAATATTATGGAGGCCCTAGAAGCGCAGGCAAGGGTGTTGTTGGTGGATGAAGATACCGCCGCTACCAATTTTATGATTCGCGATCGCCGGATGCAAACGTTGATTGCCAAAGAAAAAGAACCGATTACGCCGTTTATCGATAAAGTTCAACAATTGGCAGACAGCGGCGTTTCCACGATTTTGGTGATGGGCGGCAGTGGGGATTATTTTGATGTCGCTTCCGTCACTATCGCAATGGAGAATTTCCAGGTGTATGATGTGACCGAAAAAGCAAAAGCGATCGCCCGGGAATATACCACCGGGCGCACTCCCGAAGGGGGCGATCGCTTCGGCGAAATTACCCCGCGCATCCCCCGCCCCAAGAGTCTCGACCCCAGCAAAGGCAAGCGCGACGTGCGCCTGAAAGTGCGAGATGTAGATGAGGTGATGTTTGGTACGGAAGATATCGATTTGGGTTCCGTGGAGCAAATTGTCGAGCGCTGTCAACTGCAAGCGATCGCCGCCGCAATGGTGTACGCGAAAGAGCAATATATGGATGGTCAGCGATCGCTCGCGGAAATCCTCGATGCGGTGATGGAGGATATTGACTCTCAAGGATTGGATATTTTAACCCGCTTTCCCGAAGGGGATTTAGCGATGTTTCGTCGCTTTGAATTAGCCGCCGCCCTCAATCGTTTGCGAACTTTAGAAGTGAGTTAAACATTATGCTATGTAGGGTGGGCATTGCCCACCTCACGATTGTCAACTCCAGTAGTATGTAGGGCGGGCATTGCCTACCTCACGATTGTCAACCCAAGTGCCATATATACACAAAGGTAACTTTCGGGGGGATACGTAAGTCCCAAAATGGGATGAAATCGGCAATGTCAAACCTTTTGCATCAGGTAAAAAACATAGGCGAAGGTCTCGCCAAAGCGATCGCAAATGTCGATTTCGCGTTCGGTTTCCGCAATAATTTGGGATAATTGTGGGTTGAGATTGCCGGCGGCGCGTAACTCAGCAATGCGTTGGCGCAGGGGGTGATAATATTCATCCCACCAGTTCGATCGCGGTAAGGTAAAATTATCCAAAACCTGATATCCGGTCTCAGTTGCGGTTTTGAGGTTTTCTGCGATCGTGGTCATCCCCGGATATTCACCCTGCCAAAACTCTAGGGCTTCAGCGGGCGGATTTTCCGCAATCCAGGTGCATTCACTCGCCACCAAAAATCCCCCCGGGCGCAGCAGGGAACGCCACAAGCGCAACCCAGTGGCAAAACCCACGATATAAATCGACCCTTCCGACCAAATCACATCGAAACTACCCGGGGCATCGGACAACTCTGCCATATCCGCTTCTCGGGTGATGATGCGATCGCTCATTCCGGCATCTGACGCCCGGTGGCGCAAACCCTGCAAAAAATGCGGAAAAATGTCCACCGCCGTCACCGTAGCATTCAGTTCTCGCGCCAAAACCAAACTTTGTCGTCCCGGACCGCATCCCACATCCAAGATGCGCGGCGACGGTGGCAAAGAAGGCAGGCGGCGAATCGCCTCCCGGGTTGCCTCGTCGCTTCCCGGCCCTTCCCGGGGCATATCCCGGTGAACGGTAAAAAAAGCTTCTACATCCATGAGATTTTACGCTATAGTAACGATCCTGCCGATGAGTGTACCATTCTCGGGAGTCACCCGGCGCATTTCTGCCAATTCTCAGGGGTTCGGAGATTTTTCTCCTCTCCGAGGGGGGTGGATGTAAAAATCGGATAGAATGAATGCAAGATGCACATGTAAGCAGGACACTGGTAATGAAACGTACAAATTGACACTAAAGGTGGAGTTAGGGTGGAAATAACAAGGGTTGATGACGAATACAAAATAAGAGGTCAAAAAATCCGCCTCCTAGTTCTTAAAGCGACCCAAAAACTAGCTAATAAGGTGAAAATACAGTAAAATTAAGGGCAAAATATGTCTGATTGAAATCCAGTTAAAATGACAACTTAACTTTAACGCAATTGACGAAATAATCGGGTAAATGGTATAATCTCAAATGACGATGAATGGAAGCAAAGCAATCGGAAAAGTTTACTTAGTGGGTGCCGGACCGGGAGATCCGGGTTTGCTGACGGTGAAGGGCAAAACGTTATTAGAACATGCCGATGTGGTGGTGTACGATGCGTTGGTCAGCCCACAAATTTTAGACAAGATTAACCCGCAGGCGGAACGCATCCACGCCGGGAAGCGTCGGGGAAGACATTCCCTGGAGCAAGCAAAAACCACGCAGATTTTGATAGAAAAGGCGCAGGATTGGGCGGTGGTGGTACGGCTCAAAGGCGGCGATCCGTTTGTGTTTGGTCGCGGCGGAGAGGAGATGGAAGATTTAATTGCGGCGGGGGTGCCGGTGGAAGTTGTGCCGGGAGTGACCTCGGGAATTGCCGCCCCGGCGTATGCGGGAATTCCCCTCACCCATCGCAAATATAGCTCTTCAGTGACATTTGTCACCGGTCACGAGGCGGTGGGCAAGTATCGCCCCCAGGTGAATTGGGAAGCGATCGCGCGCGGTTCGGAAACCATCGCCATTTACATGGGAGTTCACAACCTCGGGGATATCGTGAGACAGCTTACCGAAGCGGGATTGAGTCCGCAAACCCCGATCGCCTTGATTCGCTGGGGGACGCGATCGGACCAAGAAGAACTGATCGCTACCCTAGAGACGATCGCCCAGAAAGTGGAATCCAGCGGATTTGAAGCACCGGCGATCGCGGTGATTGGGAATGTGGTGAACCTGCATGAGGTTTTATGCACCACCCGCCCTGCAGTTTTCTAAACCCAAATGCGGGTGATATGGAAAGGTTGTCGTGAATAAAGTAGGGTGGGCATTGCCCACCCTACCATCCCTACCGTGGCGATAAATTCTGTTGCATCATGCATCGGTATTCCCCGAGATTAACGCTGTAGAATAATCCCACCGCACAAATCGCGATCGCTTCGTTTCACCGTGGGATTGTACGCCAGATAGTTCCCCAACCAATCGCAACCGCGATCGAGCAAATTATCCAGATCCAAATTCCACAGAATCACCGTTTCATCCTCACTGGCGGAGGCGATCGTTTTGCCATCGGGGCTGAAACTGAGACTGAGGACCGGCTTGGTATGACCTTCCAACACCGTAAGCAATTGCCCCTCTGCGCTCCACAATCTCACCGTTTTATCCGCACTGGCGGAGGCGAGGGTTTTGCCATCGGGGCTGAAGCTGACCCAATATACAGAGCCAATATGCGCCTCGAGGGTGGCGATCTCCTTCCCCTGGCGAGTCCAGAGTTTCACCGTATTATCCCCACTTGCCGTAGCAATGCGATCGCCGTCGGGGGAAAACGCGACGCTATACACCTGGTCGGTATGCCCGGCCAAGGTATTCACCAGCGTCCCTTCGCGGGTCCAGAGTTTCACCATATTGTCCTCACTTGCGGTAGCGATCGCTTGACCGTCCGGCGAAAATCCGATACTATTAATCCCTTTTGCATGAGCGACAATGCTGCGAAGCTGAGTGCCGTCGCGGGACCACACCATTGCCATGCCGTCCTCACTTCCAGATACCAAAATCTGGCCATCGGGACTAAAACTCACCGCCAGGACCGGGGCGGTATGTCCCTGCAAGGTTCTCACTAACCCTTGGCGCGACTTGCTCCAAATATTCACGGTTTGGTCTTCACTGGCGGTAGCAAACAATTCGCGATCGGGACTGAAACTGAGATTCCACACCGCATCCTCATGCCCTTGCAAACTGGCTATTTCCTCCCCATTCGGTTTCCACAGTTTCACCGTATTGTCCCGACTCGCAGAAGCGAGTACCCGCCCAGTGGGGGAATATCCCACCACCAAAACGGACTTGCTGTGCCCCATGAAGGCGGGCAACTGGCGATCGTGAGTGCGCCAGAGTTTGACCGTGTTATCGCTGCTGCCCGTGAGTAAGGTTTGACCATCGGGACCGAAGCTCACACTCCAGACCACATCGCGATGCCCGGTTAAGGTTCGCAGGCGATCGCCGCCGCGACTCCAGAGAATCACCTGATTATCCTGACTCGCCGTAGCGAGGGTTTCGCCGTCGGCGCTGAAGGCGACGCCGAGAACCCAATCGGTATGTCCCGCTAAAGTGCGAAGCAATCTCCCATCGGGTGTCCAGAGTTTTACCGTATTGTCGGCGCTGGCGGTGGCGATCGCCTGCCCGTCGGGACTGAAACTCACCCGGGTCACGGCATCATTATGCCCGGTTAAGGTGGCGATCGCCTTCCCGTCGATCCGCCACAATTTCACCGTCTTATCCAAACTCGCCGTGGCCAATATCTGCCCATCCGGGGAAAAGCTCACACTGGTCACCGACTGGCGATGGGCGTTCAACGTCCGCACTAACTGCCCTTCCACGGTCCAGATTTTTACCGTCTTATCCTGACTCGCCGTGGCAATATATTTCCCATCCGGGGAAAAACTCACGCTGGTGACGCCCTTCGCGTGAGCGAAAATCGTGTCGATTTCGCTCCCATCTTCGCAGCGCCACAGTTTTACCGTGCGATCCAAACTCGCCGTGGCCAAGATTTTGCCATTCGGCGACCACGCCACGTCTCTCACCCAGTCGGTATGTCCCACCAATGTCTGCAGTTTGCGACCTTTCCAGTCCCACAGAATCGCGGTTTTATCCGTACTTGCCGTGGCGATCGCATCCCCCTGCGGCGATACGCTGACGCTGACTACACTATTCTTATGCCCTGACAAGCGGTTGACTTCGCTTATTGTATAAACCGCTTTTTGCAGTCGCGTCACGGTCTCCATCTTCAATTCCAGGGGCACTTTGGTCTTCCCTAACTTCCGTCCCGCCTTCACCCCCGCCAACAAACTGCCTATCTCGTCATTCGACAATAATAACGCTTTCGAGGCTAAATTTTGCGCTTCGATTTCCGCCCGCGCGGCATTTTGCCCTTCGGAGAATGCTTTATGTGCCAACCATCCCAGGGCGATCGCCGAAACCGCCGCCCCGGTTAGCGCCCCTTGCATGACCCGGTTGAGCCATTTTTGTGCGCGTCGTTCTTTATCCCGGGCAATGTCTCGCTCTTTTAATAACTGGGTTTTCTCATTCAACTCTTGTCTCACTGCCTTTAAACTGGCTTTAATTTGTTCCTGCTGACGAATAAACATCACCAAATAATCGTGAACTAACTGATAGCGATTCGTGGGTAACTCGCGCAGCATAAACACCAACCCGGCTTTCTCGAAAATCCCTAATACCAAATCTAACTTTTCCGGATTGCCGGACAATTCTGGCGTTAAATCGGCGACGAGTTCGGCGCGACTTTTCAACGGGCGCAAGCCGTTTTCTTCGGTGAGGAAATACAACACCAATCTGGCAATTTTCTCGTTTTCCGGTCCGCAGTCGGCGATGACTTCTTCTAAAAATCGCTCCACCAGTTTTTCTTTCGGTCCGGATTCGCGATAGCGCTTCAGGGTGGTAATGTTTTCCGCTTGCAATTGGGCACCTACCACCTGCAACTCGATGGGGCGGATTTCCCCCAATTTCCCCGCTAAGTCTTCTACTAATTCGTCGATTAAAGCCGGTTCTAAATAAAATTGAGACCGGGCGGTTAAGCTTTCGATGACATTGCGGGCTTTGTCGCGGGAGAGATTGCCCAGATAGTAGCGGATCTTGTTACTGAGGATATCGCCGTCGTCGATGGTTTCTAAATTAACTAGGCGATCGCATTCCAATAAATAATGCAAATAATCTTCCCGCAAGGCAATAATGACTTTCACAAATGGTAAGTTCAAGCATTGAGCGAGAAAGCGATAAAATTCTAGCCGCTGTTGCGGGTCGGTATGGACGAAAAAGAATTCTTCAAATTGGTCGAGAATTAAAACCGTCAGCAGATTAATATCGCCATTGCGCCGCAACTGTTCGATTAAGATTGAAATTCGATCGCGGTTGGTTTGCGGGTCGGATGAATTTTGACCGCTATCGGCTTGAATGGCGGCTAATTCGGGGCTAACTTCCAATCCCAGCTCTTGCAATTCTGCGGTTAAGAATTGCGCCACACAGCGAATCCAATCCGGGTAAACTTGCAGGACGATCGGCAATGTATTGCGCCCGTCAATCGCGCTATGTTTCAGCGCCGGAATCAACCCCGCCTGTAGCAAGGAACTTTTGCCCACTCCCGATTCGCCGTGAATTACGGTGAGTTTTAAATCATTGCGCCCCAGACGGTCGATCGCCCATTTCACATCTTCTTCGCGCCCGGAGGCGGCAATTTCGAGGGCCACACTTTCCGGTTGGGGAAGGGGGGCGAGGGAGGGGTTGAGAGAGTGGCGTTGGGAGTGCAGACGCCCCGCGCCGATAAAGGCTTGCAAGCCAAATTGCGCCTCGATGGCACGTTGTTCTTGCTTGATTTCAAAAGCTTGCAGATATTGCCGATCGCGGAAATAGAGCGATCGCAATTCTGACAAGATGCGACGGTAAAGCTGTAAATCGTATTCCGGATTGGTGCGATCGCGGGCAGATTGCAGATGGGCGATCGCCTCCCCGGGTTCTCCCAGTTGCGCCTGCGATCGCGCCAGCAGCAGCAAGTATAACCCTTCCTGCTGCGATCGCACCGGGGTCGGGGCGCTATCCACCGTAGAAAGGGCAAGCTGCGCCCATTGGCGCGCCTCTGTCCAGTTTTCCCGATGCAGGGCCACTTCGGCTAAAAACCCATAATCCTGAGCCAACTGATGCACATTCCCATAGGTTTGATGCAATTTTAACGCCGATTTCGCCACGGCGTGCAATGCACTCCATTGTTCTAAGCGCTGCAAATTTTCCCCCAAAAATCCAATAAACTGCGCCACCAATTCCGGATGTTGCGCGGCTTCAAAGAGTTTGATACAGCGTTTAAAGCAGTCTCGCGCCCGGATGAGATACTGGTGTCTCCCCCCTTGATGCAATTGCGATTGGCGACAGTAGCACAAGGCAATGTGAAACAGCAACACGCCCTGTTGCACTAAGTAAGGGGAGGGGGAGACTTCCCAGATAACCGGGGAAGGACTCCCGCCGAGGGCGATCTGGGAGAGAGACAGCAGCGGATACTCTCCCCCATCCCCACCCGGGGCGGCGTCGTCTTTAACCGTTTCGCTGTCAGCGGCGCTTTGCCAAAACATCAGGCTTTGCTGATATTGTGCGAGGGCGCTGTCGATGCGATCGTTCGCATAGTCGTCGCGCCCGAGGACGAATTGCAAACTGGCGGTGAGTGCGGGATCTAAGGATACGCCGCGATCGGCTAAATCCTGTTTGGCAAATGCCAGTTCTACGCAAGTGCGCGAGGAAAGGATAAAATGATTGGCAATAAATTGCTCGGAACCGGCTTGCAAAACTGCCTCGAAAACCCGATCGCTAGCATTGGCGATCGCCTGGATTAATTCCTCGGTGGAGGGCGAAAATTCAATGGTGGTTCCCCAACTTTCAAAATCAGGCGCGACTTGAATAAAGGTTTTTAATACCTCGTCATTCATCCACAACACCAAGGGGAAAGGAAAGCGATTTCTAAATTCCTCGCGCACTTGATTCGCCGCCATAAATAGGCGATCGAGATGGTTCACCGATTCGAGTCCCCACACCATAAATGCCTGGGGCATTTCTTCGCCGATCGCCGCTTGGATGCTTTGATAAAGCGTGTTAGTGGAGGTTTGCAAACTCAGTTCTTGCATCTGCAACTCGAGGGTTTCTTGCAGTTGCTGCTTGATGCGATCGCGCAAAGGAGCGTAGTTGCACTGCACCACAATCAGCGAAAACTGACCCTGAGAAAAAGAAATCGCGCGGCGGAGCATTTTTAAAGAGTCTTGGTTATATGCTGCCGTGACTTGGTTATGGTACGATCCGATCATTTCGCGTGCCGTTAGGGGACGTGGGAGGGTGGAAATTGAAATTACCCGAAGGATAAGGAACGAGAGCCAAAATTTCCTTGCTTAAATGCTTTGGCTTCGATTAAAATGGGATTGATATCAAACCAGCGCCCTGCGTCGGCGTGGCGATATTCAAACACGAACATGCTTCGCAATAAGGTTTGATAGGTGGCTTCGCTGCTGATATTTTTGGTTTCGTGAACCTGTCGCAGCAATTCCCAATCGTGGGGCGAAAGGGCTAAAATTAAATCGTTTCGCCGTTCTTCAATCAGCAGTTCGATGGTTTCGCGCGAAAAGGGCGGATCTTCTCGCTGCAAACACCGGAAAATCAATCCTAACAGGTTTCGCACGTGTCCGCCACTGATATTGCACAGGCGATCTAAACTGTCGGAAGTATCGAAAATGCAATCGATATATTGCATTCGGCTGTCGGGATCGGTGTGCGGAAAAGCTCTGGCTAAAATCATTTGTCGCAACAGATTCAAGCCGGCTTCGCAAGGACTGCCCGATCGCAGTTTTACCGGCACCATTGGCAGCACTTTCGGCGCGACTCCCCCGCCCAATCGGGTTTTGAGCGCTTCGCTTTCGTGGGAAAAAATTAAGGAGAGGGGAATGGTGTACACTAAGTGACATTTGAGCTTGCGAAGCTGTTCGCCGCGATCGACGAATAAATACTCGGGAAGCGATCGCCCGGAAGACAGGGGACGGTTATCCACCCGATCGAGGTTATCCACAATCGCCACCAAACCTTGTTTTCCCCGTTCTTTCAGCTGTGCGGTGGCGGGAAGCAGAATTTCTTCATTAATCGCTTGCAAAATTCGACTGGTACGTGGTTCTAAATATTGTCGCAATTGCGTCCGCAGTTTGGGACTACCTTTGGCGCGATCGGTAATTTGCGCGATCGCCCCTGACAGTTCTTGGGTTTCGCTCAGTTCTATCCCGTGCAAAAATTCGCTAATTTCCTGAAACTGTTTGTGGAAATATCCCGACTGCAATTCGATGCCGATCGCCGCGAGATTTTCGCTCACCTGTCTCGCGATCGCCAACAAAATATCCGACATATCCACATCCGCCATCTCTAAATCTTGAGAAGACTCGAAATACACCACATGAAATCCTTCTGACTCTAACTCTGCTTTCAGTCTGAGCAATTCCGTGGATTTCCCGCATCCGATATGGCCGGTAAACAGTTGACAAGTCGGGTCTTCTGGCGATAACCGAACGATGGTTCGTCGCAATTCTTCGATGATTTTGCCCCCCCGCACTGAGGAAAAATCGATATAATACTGTCGGTCCTGTGCTTTCTCAAAATTTAAGGTTTTGCTCGGGTTGCACCCTTGATAAAATTTGAGTAAATCAATGCTCATCACCCTTCTCCTTGCTGGTTGTTCTGGGAAAACTGCGCCCGCAAATTCGGATCGACAACCCTAACCCTACCCTGTCACGCCAGAACCCCTGGCGCGATCGCCCTGGAGGGTGGAGGGGCGATAACACCCACAGTTATCGCCCCTAGCGGTGAGAAACCGACTCGGAGTGATAACCTTCCACTTTGGGGGATGGTCACTGGATGGATGGCGACGCAGAAGCTACCCGGACTCATTTTACGCTCGTTTACCTCTAAGTTTGACTCAATTTTATCTCCTGACTCACCCGATTGAGAAATCCTCGGGAGGCGATCGCCCCCTCGGGTCGATATCCGGCGTCTGACAAGTCACTTTTGCGGATTATTTGCACAGTCCCAACAAGCGACAAGCTTCAGAGTCTTCCCCTCTGGCGGAAATGAGAAACGATGGGGATCTAGTGTCGGTGAATTGTTCTGGAGACCCTTCGGTGGCGATCGCCCGATTCCAATCTGGAGGCATTCGCCCCCCGTGACTCGCCACAGTCTGACCCGTACCGATAATTAAAATCGGGACTGTCAGAAGTAAATTGAACGTTCTGTTTTTCATTTCAACCATCTCCTTGAGGGGTAGACACTCCCTTAATATAGAGTGACGCTTAATTTTTTCTCTAGTTGCTATTTTCTATTGTTTATTCACCAGGTCAGGATCCGTTATCGACCCCGCAACCCCACCAGAAGAAGTTCCCGAAGTCACTTTGGCGACTCGATCGCTGAAATTTCACCCCATCCTTTCCATCCCCCAATTAACTTGACACCGCCAATCGATCTGTTACCGATGCGATGTTGGGTTGGTTGTCATGGGTTGCATTTTCATCTGTGCAACTAACCCATTCTGTCGGGTTTTCGTCTCAGATGTGCCGCCATCCGTGACACTTCTGGCAATGGTTTTTTCTCATCCCGCTTTTTCCTGCTTGTCTCGCATCCGGAGTCCATAGCACGGGAAAATTCCGGAACCAATTTACCTGCCGCGATCGCGAAAATTCAACCTGCACCCGCTCGGCAAAACTCCCGGTCATTCACCCTCTGCGTTCGGGACACCTGGCCATGTGGCACAAACCTTAGTTGCCGATCTAATGTAATGAATCTCTCTAATTTTATTTTAGCATAGATTTTTGAAATTGACCGCCATTAACTTGCGCCAATTCAAGCGATCGCGATCGCCTGTGGGGGATTTAATGAATGGCCATACCTATCCCTTAGCCTGGGAACCGATTTTAAATCAATAGCAGCAATCCCCGGCAACTTCAACACCCCGAACTGGGCATCGGCTTTCTATCTGCTTGCTTGGGGGTCAAAACTCCGGACGATCCCGTGGCTAAAATGGCCAAAAACACTCAAAAAAATAGGACGCGGCACCGCCGCATCCCTACCGTAAATTGAGAGTATTCGGATTAACAAACGGGCTTACATTTTCTCACTGAGCGTATCGAGTACCTCCCAGACTTGAGAGATATTATGCTTCAAGAAATACTCGCAGCGATCCACATAGAAACGCGCCGCTTGGTCTTGGGGATTCTGTTCCAAAACCTTTTTAAACAACTGATGAGCTTCGGCGAATTTTTCCCCTTGATAGAGCATAATGCCGCGCTCGAACTTAGTTCGAGTATCCAGCTTAATTTCCACCAAATGCGGCGGATAGCAATCCAACACCTCAAACACCGCCACCGATTCTTTTTTCCCCTTCACCTGCACCTTGCCCAAAAAGCGATAATTGTACTTCGTCGGGTCATCCAAATGAATCAGGGTTTGGCCGCTAATCGCAATTGACGCCCCATAAAGTTTCGTCAACCCTTCCATCCGCGACGCCAAATTCACCGCATCAGAAATCACCGTAGTTTCCATGCGCTGTTCCTCGCCAATAGTGCCCAGCATCAAAGAACCGGTATGCAGACCGATTCCGATCGCGATCGGCATATAGCCGCTTTTTTGGCGGTGAACGTTGTAAATCGTCACTTGTTTTTGCATATCCAGGGCCGCTTGCAAGGCATCTTCCGCCCGATTCGGAAATAACGCCATCACCGCATCCCCGATGTACTTATCCACAAACCCATTGTAATTTCTAATCACCGGTCCGACGCGACTCAAATAAGAGTTAATAAAATTAAAGTTTTCGCGCGGGGACAGGCGTTCGGACAAACTGGTAAACGAGCGAATATCCGAGAACAAAATCGTCATATCCTTCTGCACTTGGTCCCCGAGTTGCACGTCGATAATGCTTTCATACCCGAGAAACTGCAAGAACTCGCGCGGAACGAATCGAGCATATGCCAGGTTAATTTTAGAAAGCTGGATGTGCATTTTAATCCGCGCCAGCAATTCATTTTTAGAAATCGGTTTAGTGAGATAATCATTCGCCCCGGCACCAAATGCCTCCATCATATCCGTGGTTTGATTGCGCGCCGTCAGTAGCACCACCGGCAGTTCGTTGGCGGGGAAAGTTTCGCGAATTTTTTGACAGACTTCATAACCAGTCATCCGGGGCATCATCACATCGAGTAAAATGATATCCGGGCGCAATCCATTCTCGATCGCCTCCAATGCTTCGATACCATTCGATGCGGTGGTAATCGAATAATTCTCCAACGACAAATGGTTGACGAGGACTTGAAGATTGATCGGTTCGTCATCCACGATTAAAATTTCAAATTCACCATTGCCCCGGTTTCGCATCGGTTTGAATTGAGGAATCGGGCTTTCTTCCCTCGGTGCGGTTTCCGTGGGTTGGGGAACCGGAACCGGAGGGGTCGCCGATTTTTGCGGAAGCGGCACAGAAGGTGCGACTAACTGACGCGGTTTGTTTTCCGTGGCATTCGCCGACAGGGGTAATGTAAAGGTGAATTTCGACCCTTCATTCACTTTAGATTCCACCCAAATTTTACCCCCGTGCAGTTCCACCAGTTGTTTGGTAATGGCTAATCCGAGACCCACACCGCTATATTGTCGCGCGTTGGAGCCATCTACCTGCTCGAAGGAGACAAAAATCCGGTTTAATTTTTCATCTTCAATGCCGATTCCGGTATCGCGCACCGAGATGGCTAAGTACCCCTCGGGGGAAGGGGAATTTTCCGGGGAATCAGACTCGGCGAGTTCCACGCCTTTATGTTCGCGGATAATTTCTGCCGAGACTTCTACCACTCCCGAATCGGTGTATTTAATGGCATTTCCGACTAAGTTATGTAAGATTTGTTGCAAGCGGTTTTCATCCGCCTCCACCGGGGGTAAATCGGTGGCGATCGCATTGATGAGTTGCAAGGATTTATTGCCGATTAGCGGTTGGCAAATGGTCAGCACCACATCGGCAATTTCCCGCATTCCCACCGGTTTGATATCCAGTTGAATGTTTTTGTGTTTGAGTTTGGAAAAGTCGAGCAAATCGTCAACCAGTTGGGTGAGACTTCTACCACTGGCGACGACTAAAGACAGATTCGAGCGCTGGAACTCGCTCAATTCGCCGGTGGCACCATCTAACATGGATTCAGCAATGCCGATAATGCCATTTAAGGGCGTTCGCAATTCGTGGGAGGTATTGGCTAAGAATTCATCTTTCAGGCGATCGAGTTGTTCTAAGGCGCGGTTTTTCTCTTCTAGTTCTTGGGAAAACCCGAGCAAATTGGTATAGAGGCGCGCATTTTCAATCGAGATAGCCGCTTGAGAGGAAAGCAGTTTTAAGACTTCCAGGCGATCGGGCGTAAAGGCACCGGCAATCAGATTGTTTTCCAGGTAAAGAAGACCGATAAGTTTGCCTTGATGGAGAATGGGGGTACAGAGAATCGATTTGGGTTGATGTTGGATGATGTAGGTATCCGTGGGGAAGCGTTCTTCGGTGCTGGCGTCTTTTAGAACCACCGATTCTTGGGTGCGAGCCACGTAATTAATCACCGAAACCGGCAGGCGATCGCAGCGTTCTACCGCCAGATGTTCGGCAATTTTTACCTGGGATTCTTCGGCGGTAGCGGTGGATTCAATATAGAATTTGCCGTCGGTTTCTAAAATTAGATAGCATTTTTGTGCCCCGGCATTTTCCATGACAATCGTCATTAGTTTTTGCAGCAGGTTATCCAGGACAATTTCCCCATTAATCGCTTGCGAAGCTTTGACAAATGCTGTGAGGTCGAGCAATCCCGCATGAGAGCCGGTGGTGGTAGAAATGGTGGTGGTTCTCATCACGCTGGGTTTGTCATCGCCAGATCCGCGCGAGATTAATTGCGGGTATTGGGTGTCGAGTTCTTTGACCTTGCGCGTCGCCCCCCAGCGAATGTAAGTGTAGTAGGCGATTGTCATGTATGTGGCGGCAATTTTTTCCCGACCCAATTGCAGGTAAAATTCTGCCGCCCGTTCCGATGCGATCGCCGCGACTTGAAGGTATCCCTGCTTGCGCGCTGCCTTGATGGCGCGGTCGTAATAACCCATTGCTTTCACGGTTTTACCCAATATCCGCGCCTTTTCTGCCTCGATTAAATCGTATTTATGTTGATAGTTTGTGGCAGCATGAGTGGCCCAGCGCTTCATTTTTCGCTGATTTAACGTGACGCGCATCAAAGATTGAATTTTTCGATAAAGCGGCTGGTCGCGCAGATTCGCCAGTAAGGCAAGGGACTGATAGAAATTATGCTCCGTGGCACTGAGTAAACCCACCACACCGAGTTTGTAGTTTTCCGCCCGTTTGGCGTAAAAAACGGCCCGTTCCCGTTCGCCAAATAAATATGCCAGCATGGATTTGGCGAGATAGACGGCAAACAGAGACATGGTATTGGTGGAGTCTACCAAACTGGGCAACATTGCTTCTTCATCAAAACTGTTGCCCGAAAGTACCCAAGGAGCTTCCGCATTTTCCCGCAAGTTGAACGTGAATTGTTCCCAGATTTTGGCATACTGGATGTGGAATTCCAGTTTTATTTTGACCATCCAGGCAATATATTGTTCGTATTTTTCGACAACGGATTCGAGGGGTTCTCCACTAAATAAATTGTGACTGCAATAATGCAGGGCCGAATGTCCGGCCCATTCGAGGTCGCCGGTATCCAGACCGATTTGAATTGATTGGGAGAGCGGTTCGATGGTGTCGCGGATGTGAAGTTTGGCATGTTTGATATGAGCGTAGACTAAATCACTCACTTTGGCTTTGATGGAATTGGCGTCCAAGCGTTCGACCAAACGTAAGGCGAGTTGACCGCTGCGATCGCCTCCTTTAATATCGGACCAGGTTCCGTAAAGCAGCACGCCATAAAAGGCATAGGCAAAGGCAGAAAGGGGCGAATTGCCGTATTTAACCGAGAGCTGAACCATTGTAAACACTACCACGTGCAACATGGCCGGAGAGGCCACATATGCCGCCGGGGTCATCGCCGCTAAAATTCGCATGGCAGCTAAGCGATCGCGATCGCTCATTTCGGGCAAGGCGGCTAAATCTTCCATCGCTTTACCGGCGATCGCCCATTTCGTGTGGATCAGTTGCCACAACACATGCAGTTGGTTCGGCTTTTTCGGCAAGGTAATGCCCAACATATTCAGCACCACCCACCCGGTGTCGATCGCTTTTCGCATTTGGTTTTGCGATACATACGATTCGATTTTTTTCTCGTAAATCGCAATTTTTTCTAGCAGGGTTCGGGCATTTTCCAGGGCCACTTTTCCTAAGGCACTTGCCCGTCGGTAATTGCGGTTTAAATATTCCGCCTCCACAATTTCCACATAGAGATTTAGGGTCAAATCATATTGGGTCTGCCAGCTATCTGCGGCGAGCAGTTCTAACCCTTGGGTTAAATATTTTACGGCATTTTCATAGGCCATCGCCGCTTTTGCTTTTTCTCCTGCCATTAAATTCAGGCGGGCAAGGCGGTATTTTTCGCTTTGGGAGCGAATCCAGTTGGCGCCGAGATTGAGATGGTGAACGATGTCGAAAATTTTCTCTTCTCGTTCTTCGGGATTGGTATGTTTGAGAATCAGTTTGCCAACTTTTAAATGGACTTGCTCCGTGCGATCGTCGTGAATCATGGAATAGGCTGCCTGATGGACGCGATCGTGCAAAAAGCGATAAGCGACGACTAAATTATCCACGGGCAATGCCACGGGTTCGGTGCTGCCAAATAGCAGGGGAATTTTATAGGTATTTTCCAACGGCACTATCAATCCTTGTTCCACCGCTTCTTTCAAATCGGCGGCAGTGGCGGACAGGGATTTTTCACACACCAGGGCGAGCAAATCGAGAAAAAAGAAATTGCCAATACAAGCGGCAAATTGCAGGACGGTTTGCCCGTTTTCAGAAAGTTGCTGAATTTTTCTGACCATTAAATCGACCACATTATCGGTGATATCGAGTTTCTCGATTTCTGCCAAATCCCATTCCCACCGACCGGCACTGAGGTTGCATGCCAAAAGTTTGTCTTGGGTGAGGGAATTGAGCAGCATCCGGATAAAAAAGGGATTTCCTTGGGTTTTGCGGTAGATTAATTCCGCCAGGGGTTGCGATCGCGTCGGCGGACAACTGAGGGTCTCGCAAAGCAGTTGATTGAGGGCCGGAATATTTAACGGTTGCAGTTCTAGGGGGGTGACTCGCACTCCAGAAGCGGCGATCGCTTCTATGGTTTGCAATAAAGGATGCTCGAAGCCCCGGCGATCGGTTTCTACTTCGTTTTCTCGATAGGCTCCTATCAATAACAAATAT
The DNA here is from genome assembly GCF_035615515.1 of Phormidium sp. CCY1219. Classification (GTDB taxonomy): domain Bacteria; phylum Cyanobacteriota; class Cyanobacteriia; order Cyanobacteriales; family Laspinemataceae; genus CCY1219. The sequence continues at coordinate 42,386 of NZ_JAJENT010000805.1, read as the reverse complement.
TGACTTTCGGCGGCAGTTAAGATATAATGCAGCAACTTCAAAGAGGCGGAATCTGCCCAATGTAAATCATCGAGAAACAGCACTAAAGGATGTTCGGCGATGGTAAAGACGCTGAGGAATTGTTGAAAAACTAAGTTAAACCGATTTTGTGCTTCTAGGGGGGGCAAGGAAGGCACCAACGGCTGCTCCCCAATAATCAGTTCCACTTCCGGAATCACGTCAATAATGACTTGCCCGTTTTTGCCAATCTGGGAGAGTATTTTATTTTGCCAGCGATTAATGTCTTCTTCACTTTCACTCAAGAGCTGGCGCATTAATTCCTGAAAGGCTTCGATTAACCCCACATAGGGAGTGTTGTGTTTGTAGCGCTCGAATTTGCCCCGGATGAAATAGCCGCCTTGTCGCACGATCGGTTGATGCACGGCATCAATTAAGGCAGATTTCCCCACGCCGGAATATCCGCGTACCAGCACGATCTCGCTTTTACCATCGAGGGATTTGACTTGGCGATCGCGAGAGCGCCCACCGGATGCACTCGCACCACTGACTCGCCAGTAAGTTTCGAGCAAAATCGCCACTTCTTGCTCGCGACCATACAGTTTGTTCGGGATGACTAATTCCCCAGATAAGTCTTGTTGGGCGAGGGGAAAACTGGCAATCTCACCCCTGGCCCGCAGTTGGTGCCAGCACTGTTCGAGATCGGCTTTGATCCCATAGGCACTTTGATAGCGCTCTTGGGGAGTTTTGGCCAGCAATTTCATCACGATGTCGGACAGGGCCGGCGGAATGTCGGAATTGACATCGCTCAAATATCGCGGGGTTTTGGCGATATGACAGTGAACGATTTCCATCGGATCGCTGGTTTTAAAGGGGAGTTCCCCGGCGAGCATTTCATAAAAAGTGATGCCGAGGGAATAAAAGTCACAGCGGCGATCGACACCGGCGTTCATCCGCCCGGTTTGTTCCGGCGACATATAGGGTAAGGTGCCCTCGATCGCATTGACTTCCTCCCGCGTCTCGCTCAGGGAAATACTAAAATCTGTAATCTTGACTTCCTGGGTCTTGGGATGAATAATAATATTTAACGGATGAATATCTCGATGGATAATATTATGGTGATGCAGTTCCCCTAAAATGTCGGTTAGGGCGATCGCCATTCGCAAAAAGTCACTGAGCTTGAGTCGAAAAGAGTTTAGGTACTCTCGCAAGGAGACCCCGCCAAAATCTTCTAAGACTAACGCCACTTGCCGATCGTCAAAGTTTTCCAGGGCGTAAGCTTTGACGATGCCCGCAGAATCGAATTGGCTCGCGATTTCATATTCGCGTTCGAATTTGGCCAAATCCTCGGGGGTGGGATACTCGGCTTTTAAGAGCTTCAGAATCGCCTGTCGTTCGTCGCGATCGCGTCGCGCTCGATACACGATGGTGTTGGCCCCTTCGTAAATTTTTTCGCTGATGGTGTAGCCTGGAAGATCGATGGTCATTGGTCTCAACAATAGTCGGTGAGTAAGCTTCGGGATGAATCATGTTTGAATGCCGAGTAATGGACGATGGCTGGTTCTCACTTACCCCCTCTCATGCCCTAATCCGCAATTAGAACTGACGCAGTAAGCAGCAGGCAGACCCGAATAACCCCACCGGTTCTCTGAATTCTGCCTACAGGTGGTATTTGACAATCATGCCGCAGTCCTTTGTTTCGAGTAGAGAGAGTGCCGCTCATGCCACGATGGGCTGAGTTTCTCGCCGGGAGTATTGCCCAGAAATCGGGAAGGGAACTCCGGGCTACTGGCATTGGGGTTATGAAAAATAGGTTGACTCGAAACTTACTCGATTTGGTTCTCCTTGTAGGCTCCTGTGGGGAGCGCACCCCGTTTTCCTCAAACCGTACCCTGAATCCTTCCCGGAAAAAGGACTCTGTGCTTCTATCATCTCCTATCCTAGGATTTTTGTCAGAAAAACGAGTAATCGTAGATACCACAAGAAGTCTTCTGAACGACGACAATGAATCTCGCTCGGGACGATCCTGTGACCCTCACCCGGTTCGGTGGTGGGGTCATCCGGGCAAAACGGGGGATGGAGTAGGCTCAGACTCTCCTGGGCGATCGCTTCCCACGTTCCGGTTGATTCCCTAGCGAATATTTTGCCCCCTTGGGTGGCAGATGCACCAACACCCCTGATGGACGCCCGATTGACTCCTTTGCACTCGGCACACCGTGGATGCTCTGGTTCTGATTCCAAATTTTAAGGCCAAATATGAAAATCTGCTCGGATTGTGGCGCTGATGAGAACCGGGCGATCGCCTCAATGGATCCGCAGTGACGCGAGGCCCTCGGTCCGCGCATCGCAAATCTTCTGGGAAATCCCAGATCCCGCGATCGCTCCACTTCTCCTCCCTGAATCTGCATGCATAATTTGCACCCTTGCTGAATGTAGCCCGGGGGAGCCAAAAAATGCAAACGCCCCACCCTGTTTCCGGGGTGGGGCTTTTCTGACGAGCAAAGCAATTGACAGTTAATGCCATTTGCGATCGCCTTCCCCCGACACAGTGGGCGCGATCGCCTCGCACGAAAGCGGTTTAAGAACGCACTCGCGAGGAAGGAGTCCAAGTGGAACGACAAGTCCCTCCGGAGCAATCCAAATGTAACTCATGCCAATATAGAGTGGGAAGTCCCCAGCCGCGATCGCCTGCATGTTCGCTTCCCAAAACGCGGTTTTCCAAATAATCATTGGGTGACTCATAACGCCGCTTGCGCCAGTAAGGTACGGTAAAACAACCAAACGCCTTGCGGTATTCCTCTGAGTCGATCAATGCCGACACCATTGCTCCCACCCCTCGTTCCACCAACAGCCGATCGCAGGCGCGGATTTCGGTTTCGTCATGGGGCGATCGCCCTAAAAAATGCTTGAAGGCGTTCTCAATAAACTTCACATTCGAACTCGGTTCGTAGAACGTCTCCAAATAAATCTCAGACACCGCAAGACTTTTCAAAAAATGCCGAATCCCGATTTTTCCTTTGATAAAGCCTTTTTCTAACTCCGCAAGCTGCTGACGCTCAAACTCATAAAGCGGACGCTCTATCACCTGATTGTAAATCTGCTTGAGTACAAATTCTCGTTCTTCGGCGGATGCGGTATGGCGCGTCGTCACCGGTTCTTGCAAGGGCATTTTTCCCTCCTTTTCGCTTTTCTTAACTCTATTCTTTTAATTCCCCAAACCTGGCGGCTTCTCTTAACTCGCCATCGCTCCTTTTTGAACGGTTGCCATGAGTTTCGGCGGCAAGTCTAAGGCTTCCATCATCATATTGAGGTAAGGGTCAATCAACTGACTGGCGCTACTTGGCAGGCGATCGTCCACCTCTTCTTTCAAACAGCGATAAGCCACGCCACAAGAATTTTGTTTCTGATACGCGGTCAAAATATTCGCTTGCCACAACAGTAATGAGTCGTTAAAAAACTGCGGGTCGTCTTTCAGAATCGATAATCCAATGTAGCGAACCACTTGCGTCATGTCATAGTAACAGCGCTTTCCGTGCTGTTGCATGATATCCGGGTGCATCGCCATGAACTTTTTCAAGGCATGACGCACCAGCACATCTCCTTTTTCCCGCAAAATCTCGTAGGTTTTCGCGCGATCGGCAAAGGAGTGCAGATATTTTTTCATCGGTTGCAGTTGTGCCCCACTCAGATAGCGCCCCTCGCTGTCGTGAATCAATTCGGCTAATTTGGAATTAATCGCCTGCATTGCATCCCCCTATTCTTCGTCTTCTGTGTTTGTTCGTTCTAATATGATTTTGATATAGCCGGCTGCATTCTTGCAAGCTTTGTATGGAATTTTTAATATTTCCCCCAGGTTTCCGGCAATTGATTAATTTTCAATAATTTTTATGAATTTTTATCAACCCATATCCCGGGGGAGTCGGGAAACCCGCCAAGGACTTGAGAATTCTAGAGAAAATGATAAGGAGGAAGCGCCCCTTCCAGGTGCAATTCCCAACTCGGACAGGCAGACTGCCAATCGCGAAAACGCTGATGGAGTAAAGATTCTTCCTGCACAGAAGCCAGCAAATACATGCGTTGCGTATTTTCCCGAGGTTCAGCAGCGATCGCCTCTGGATAATTCTGGGTAATTACGGAGCGAATATTGGCCCACTGTGCCGCTTGGGACTCGCGAAAATTTTGCAAACTTTGATAGCGCCGCTTTTTTGCCAATAAATAGGCTTTCCCTTTAGTCTGTGCGGGCATATCGGGAGTTGGTGCCGCTAACGGGGTAAATTTTAACGCATATTCTCCTTTGCCCGCCAACCGCTGCAGGGTAGAGAAATACGCCTCCTCCTGGCGAACCAAATGACCTTCTAACCCAGCAATCGAATCAAACACCGTGCCAAACCGTAAAGGCAGGACTACAGTTTGCCGAAACAACTGGCAAATCGCGCGATCGTGGTCTAACACTGCCTGCAGCAGGCGATCGTCATTGGAGTGCAATGCCTCCACATCCACATCCGGTTCCACCACCGCCGCCACCCGATCCCGGGAAATCAGTTGCACCGTTTTAAAAATTCCTTCGGGTAACTCCAACTCAGAAGCCTTGCCCTTTAGCGTAAAAGCGTAAGTGTAGACAGTCATATTCACCAAAAACTTGCATCTAATCCTCTGACCTCGGGAAATTCGGGTGGGAAATAAACTCCAAATGGAAGCTTAACCGAGCGCATGCACCGTACCAACTCGAATCAGAGTGGCACAGTTCCACCGGAATCTCCTTCAACGATAACAACCGCGCATCCAATCGCTTCAGCGGCGACGCCGTAGGGCTAAGCTCCTGTGCAGGCGGCAGCGCTTGAATTTGTTCGATTAACCCCTGCAACAAATTTTCCCCAATCGTCGGTTCTCCACCCCCCTGCCACTGCGGGGCATACACGATCGCATCCCCAGGCAAGGCGCATGTGGATTCCGCCTCACCGGTGGCCACATCCATCTGCCAACTCAACGCCGGGGTAGTCACCTGCAAAATCCCCACCAGTCGCAATATCCCCCGTTCCCAGTAGCTTTGCGATCGCAGCACAGAAGCTTCCACCCCCACCACCAACTGCATCACCGAATAAGACCCTCGAACCATCTGCCATAACAGGCGGTGCAGCAACTCATCCAGGGACATGTCCTTTGCCCCCAGCTCATCCACCGACGCCAATCGGGACTTCTGTTCCTGCAACAGTCCACATGCCGAAGCCACCAATCGGGTCAGACCCGCGTGAAAATCCGGCGTGCAAGCGGGACTTTCCCGGTTCCATTTCTCCTTCCGGGATAACAGACTCATCACCGCCTCAGCGATCGCATGGTGGGTCAATTCCCCGGTCACTTGAGCCAAGGGAATCCGAATGTTGGTATGGCGCGGCGCGGGGGGTCCATCCCGTTCCACCGACATCGGGGGCGGTGGTTCCACAGATGCGGCAGTGAGGTCCCCCTCCGCATCGGGGAAAAATTCAAAATCCAACGTCAGTTGCACCCTTGCGGTTTGCCAGGGGGTGCCCGGTTGCAGTAACGCGATCGCGGAGGGTTCCAGGAAATGCGCCAGTTCTGGGGCGGCATTTTGCAGGTGGCGTTGCACCGTGGCAATTAAGCGATCCTTGGGGGTTGCTTGGTGACACAGAGGAACCGCATCGGATTGAATCTGAATGTCTCTGCCTTGCAGGGTAGCGATCGCCGCTTGTCGTTGCACGGGGCGATCGCTGGCGAGGTCAAAAAACCAAGACCAATCCGCCCCAGAAGCGTCCAAACCGGCCACCAGTCGCACCATGCCTGGGGTTTGTGTCCCGGACTGAATCCTGCGCCCGGGCACCCCGGCGATCGCCCGCATCAGATCGGAGGAACTGCGAACCACGGACCACAACAGTTGGGGAATCAACTCTTCGACGAAAATCAACCCGGTTTCTGAGGCGTAGGTGGTAGACCGAGGGGGCGGTGTTGCTTGCGGGGGTGCCGATTCCGGGTTTCCCAGTGGTTCGGCGCAGGTCAAAGCGTCCCACAGATCGGCGGCTTCTTCTAAAACGTAGGGGGTGAGGGTTTCCGGAGTGGGGTCAGAGTCTACCGACGCGCCGCCGGGACGCGATCGCACCTGGGCGATCGCCGCCATCAACCGCTGCATCGCTTCGGTGGCGAGTTGGGGCACCGATGGGGGTTTTGCAGGGAACCTTTCCGGTGGCGCAATAGTTGGCGGGTTCCATTTGAGGATCGTCTGCGCCACATGCGGCAGCTCTAAGGAGGGTGGGGAAACCTGCGGGTGTTGCTGTTCGCTCATGGATTTTTTTTGACGTTGACCTCAAAGTAGTGTAGTGCTGCACCACCGGCATCGGTTCGGGTCGCGATCGCCAGTTTCATGGAGTCTCCCGGGGTGAGGGTTCCTCCCTGGAAACCCGCCGCTAATGCCACGGGTTCTGGTACCCCCTGCCAGCTTCCCAGGGGATTTCCTTCTTCATCTAAGCAGAGAATTTCACCCGCATGGGCGAGGATAATTCCTCCGGGGACGGCGGACCAACAGGCGGGCGGGGTGGATAAGGGAATCCGGGTCACTTGCAGGGGGAACAGTTGGATGCGCCAAGCGGCGGGTAAGGGATGATGGGCGATGCCGAAGAGGGTATAGGGTTGCCCTGCAAGCATCAGGCGATCGAGTTTCAGTTGCAATTGCACGGAAGCGACTCGCATTCCCCGGCGGGCATACACTTGCAACAGGGTGCGCTGTTTTTTCGGATGCGGATCGGTCCAGATGGCGAGCAGATGGCGCGGGTCGAGAAAGAGGATTTGCGGTAAGCGGGGGGCGGGTAGGGCACAGGCGTGAGTCGGGGCATCGGGTTTGAGGGGCGCTTGGTGGGTGAGGGAATAGAATGCTAAGTGACGGGGACGGGCAACGGCTAACCAGCGGTTTTGCGGGTCGATCGCGGCGTGGAAGGGGGGGTTTAGGGTCAGCAGGGGTTGGCACTGGTCCGCTTCGGGAGAAATGGCGTAAATGTGGTGTTGGGTGGCAATGGTGCAGTTTTTTGCTCCGGGGAGAATCGCGGCGATCGCTTCGGGGAAATTCAGTTGTTTCGTCTGGGGGTTGTCGGCGGGTTGTATTTGCAGGTGTCGATCGCTGGCGGTGTAGAGGACTTCGGCGGTGGCGGTTAAGGCGAAGTCTTTGGTGGGCGAGGATTCGATGCGGCTTGTCTGAGTCGGGGTCAGGGTTAGAGTGGGGGCCTCTGCTGTGGGGGGATGCTCTCCCAAGGGCAACAGGCGAGTGGATAGGGATTGGACTTGCGGGTCTTGCAGCGCTTGGGCAATGGCTTGTGCCATTGTGGTGGCGGTTTTGTAGCGACGGGCGGGCAGTTTTTCTAGGGCTTTGGCGATGATGTGGCGCAAGGCGGCGGGCATCCAGGGCGGTAGGGACAATCGTTGGTTTAAGTGTGCCCACATGAGTTGGGTGGGGTTGCCGGAAAAGGGGCGATCGCCCAGCAGGATTTCAAAGAGCAAAATCCCCATCGAGTACAAATCGGCACTGGGGGAGTACAGACCGTAAAATCCTTCGGGGGCGGTGTAGGCGATCGCGCCAATGGCTTCCATCGCGTCGGACCGAGGGCGCTGGGACTGAAATTGCGAAAAGCGGCGGGCAATGCCAAAATCGGAGAGTCGGGCAAACCATTCGCCGTTTTTCAGGGTCAGGAGGATGTTTTCTGGTTTGAGATCGCAGTGAACGATGCTTTGTCGGTGGGCGCAGTCTAATCCGGCGAGAATGCAGCGCATCAGGTGCAAGCCTTCGGCTAGGGTTAGGGAGTTTTGCCGTTCGAGCAGTTCGCGCAGGGTGCTGCCTTCGCAGTAGTCCATGACGAAATAGCGGGCGGTGGGGGTTTGTTCTAAGGCGCGACAGGTGACAATATTGGGATGCTGCAGGGTCAGCAAGGACCAGAGTTCTTGCAAAAATTTATGGGTGGTAAGCCGTTGGTGGGTGAGTTCTTTGAGGGCCACCAATTGCTCGGTTTTGCGTTCTGTTGCACAAAAGACTTTGCCAAATTGCCCTTGTCCCACTAATTGGAGTATGCGGTATTTGGAAAGTTGTGGTTTCAGGGGGTGCAATGAGGCGCGATCGCTACTGAGGTGGGTGGGGTTCATGGTTCATCCTTTGCCCGAGTTTGTCCGAATCGAGGGTTGGGTTTTCTCTTGCCTATTTTCTATGCTAGTTCGCCTCTGGGCTAAATTGCGGCGCATTTTTGCTATGCCGGGGCAGTCGTTTTGTGCTGAGAAATGTAACAATTATTCATAAATCGTCCTTTGCCCTCAGGGTGCATCCCGTTCGGATTTCTGTGGCCTCTTTGATGCACAGAAGTCGTTTTTTGTCAAGGGTTAATTGCCCGCAACCCTCGCGCGCTTAGTGTCAACCACGCAACTACCAACAAGAAGTGAAAAATGGTCAAAATTGTCAGGTTAGAGCCAATTTCCCAAAATACAGAAGTGCAAACCAATGCCAACCTCCTGTCTGCGTTATTGTCAGAAGATCTACATGTGCTGAAAGAATGTGGCGGTCGGGGTCTGTGCGCCACCTGCCACGTCTATATCAAACAGGGCATGGAGAGTCTCTCTACAATGGCACGCCGCGAACAGCGTACCCTGGAGGTGATTACCACCGCCCAGGCTAATTCTCGGCTGGCTTGTCAGTCGCGGGTTTTGGGCGAAGGGGTGGTGGTGGAAGTGCCTTCTGGTATGTATATTGACGCCCTCGAAGATGTAGAAGCGCTCATCGGTCGCCGCACGGAACAAGCGTTGTTGCACCCGATCACTGGTGATGTGGTGGTGGAACCGGGTAAGCTGATTACTCGTTCGGTGTTGAGCGAATTGAAGGATATCCGCTTCCAAGTGGGCGAATATTTATCTCGCACTCGTCAAGCGTAAATTTCGCCGGCAAAGCAGTCGCGATCGCTGACTTGTGTTTCTTCTACCTGTTTGTTGTTGTTTCATCGACCACACCGGATTTTCCATGTTAACCCAATTCGGACGTCTGCGTGCCTCTGCTGATGGTCGCTATGCCACAGCGGCAGAATTGCAATTCCTGAAAGATTACTTTAAAACGTTCCCACTGCGCTTGAGTGCTTATCAAAAAATTCAAGCAGCGGAAAAAGACATCGTTCGCCAAGTACAAGAAAAACTCCAATCCCGCGACCCGGATATCTTCAATCGCGGTTCTGAGGATTTGACGGCAAAATGGCGTCTGGACTTGATTCGGGTGCTGCGCCACTCTTCTGCTGCGTTATTGAGTAATGACCTCGATCGCCTGCAAAACGATTTTTTACTCTGGTTTAAAAGCATTTTACATGCGTTGCAAGTTCAGCGCCATTCGGCACTGACTTATAGCGTCATGCAAGATGTGGTTAAAGGGTATTTAACGCCGGAAGAAGCAGCTGTGTTTTCGCCAATTTTGGACCTGACTCGAAAGGTTCTGGGAGGATAATTTTCTTTCCCACCAGGGCGGTGGTTTGGGTTAGCATGTTTGTTAGCTCGATTGAGGGGCAAAGGGAAAGCATCCAGCATGACGTTTCCTATCTGGCGCGATCGCCTCCTCTCACCGCCCTGGCATCAGTTTCTCATAATGTACTTTCACAATATCCCAGATTATTCGCCTGAATGTAGCCCTCAAAGGGGGCGTAAATCGGCACCCAACCATTTTGACCGCGATTCTCGATCGCTACCTGTTCGCGAAAGTCGAGATTTCCCACGACTCCACTCTCGAACGAGGGGGTTTGCCAAACGGTGGCACCCTCTCCAAGCACTTCGCGACAGTCGTTGATGGGGGGAGATGCACTCTCGGGGCAATAGGCTAAATCGTTGGCGCGCACGTACCCTTGATAAGGCGCGGAAATCGACACCCAACCCCCTGCGCCAGGACCATCAATGGCCACTTGCTCGTTATTGGGGATTTCTCCCACCACCGCACTATCGGGACGCGGATCGATGAGCACGGTAATCCCCCCGGGTTTCGAGACTTCCCGACAAGCATTGGAGACTTGTGCGACGCGAAATTCCTTCGCCTGTGCGATCGCGGGTTGGATGTTTTGGCTTTTCGCCTGTTGGGGGAGAACCGCACCGCCTAACCCGCTTGCCGCTAAAGAAATAATCGAGGTTAATAGTAGAGAATTTCTCCAATTGCTTTTAACTTTCATAACCGTAATTTTCTCCTAAATTTAATTAAAATGGGAACATGGGAATTCGATAGAATTCCATACACCCGGCTTGTTTTAAGGGTAAAAAATTTTTCAGGCGATCGCGACTATCGAAAGAGGGAGTTTCGGCGGTGAGCTGCTCTGACTGGGGATAGAGTTGCCCTTCATCAGGCTCAAATGGTGCCCCGGCGTAAAAAAACCCGCCCCAGGCGAAAACGCTTCTGGAGCGGGAGGCGGAGCCTGTGATGCCTCGTTGTCGGAACCGAGGAACGAGTACCACTGGGCGGCTGTGAGTTGGGGGGGGGGGAGAGAAACAGAATAGAATCTGTAGCGAAGGGAAGGGAATCTTGTGTTACAACTGCTTCACTTCACCCACGAGCTTGGTGACAATATCTTTTGCACTGCCAAACAGCATCATGGTTTTGTCTTTGTAAAATAGGTCGTTGTCAATGCCGGCGAAACCGGTATTGAGACTGCGCTTGATGACGATAGTGTGACCGGCTTTGTCTACTTCGAGAATCGGCATGCCGTAAATGGGACTGGCGGAATTGTCGCGGGCGGCGGGGTTGACCACATCGTTAGCCCCGATGACCAATGCCACGTCAGTGCGATCGAATTCCGGATTGATGTCGTCCATATCGCACAACAGTTCGTAAGGCACATTGGCTTCTGCCAATAGCACGTTCATATGTCCGGGCATCCGACCGGCAACCGGGTGGATGGCGTATTTCACTTCCACGCCGAGGCGTTCGAGTTGGTCGGCCAATTCGCGCACGGCGTGCTGTGCTTGGGCCACAGCCATGCCATATCCGGGAACGATGACGATGGAGCGGGCGTAACCGAGCATCATCGCACTTTCTTCCGGATCGATGGAGCGCACCACTTTCTCGCCGGCGTCACCGCCTGCGCCAGTGGCACCACCGCCTTCACCGGTTCCGAAGGCGGCAAAGAGGACGTTGGTGAGCGATCGGTTCATCGCTTTGCACATGATGACGGTGAGGATGATTCCGGAGGCACCCACCAAGGCACCGGCAACGATCAGCATGTTGTTCATCACCACGAAGCCGGCAGCGGATGCGGCTAGCCCGGAAAAGGAGTTTAACAGGGAAATCACCACCGGCATGTCGCCTCCGCCGATGGGGATGACGAACATGAAGCCGAGTATCAGAGAAATCCCCACAACGCCGAGGAAGACGGGGGTGTTCAGGGGATTGAGGCACAGATAAAGGCTGCCGGCGAGAAATCCGCCCAGCAGCAGGGCGTTAAAGGGTTGCTGCAAGGGGAAGGTGATGGGTCTTCCGGTCATAATGCCTTGCAGTTTGGCAAAGGCGACGAGAGATCCGGTGAAGGTGATACCGCCAATTAAGACGCCCAGCAATGCGGTGATGGTGGTGTCTAGGGGGGGATTCTCGAAGCTGGAATAGTAGCGCCAAAATTCTCCTACGGCAATCAGGGCGGAGGCGGCACCGCCAAAGCCGTTGAATAAACCGACCATTTGCGGCATGGCGGTCATTTCGACTTTCTGGGCGGCGATCGCGCCGATCGCAGAACCGATCGCGATGCCAAGCAAAATCATCGGGTAGTTCAGCACTTGGGCATCGAGCAAGGTGGCGACGATCGCTACCAACATCGCGATCGCAGCGAGTAAATTGCCGTTGCGGGCGGTGGATGGGGAACTTAGCTTTTTCAACCCCAGGAAAAATAATGATGCCGCAACGATATAGCTGAGCTGGATTCCAGTAGGCAGAAATTCGCTCATGGGTTCACCTCTTTTTTCTTGAACATTTGCAACATGCGATCGGTCACTAGGAAACCTCCCACAACGTTAATGGTGGCAAAGATTACCGCTAGCAATCCTAAAATTACCGTTACGTTCCAATCTCGCTCGCCGGCTACGATTAGTGCCCCCAAAATTGCGATTCCAGAAATCGCATTCGCCCCTGACATTAACGGTGTATGCAGGGTGGGCGGTACTTTGGTAATTACTTCAAATCCGGCAAAGGCTGCTAGCACAAATACGAACAGCGAAGAAATTAATACATCGGACATAATTCTACTGTCTCCTGGATTTGGTCGCTACTGCTGGGGCGCGCGGCACGCCGAGGGTCGGCTCGCAGGGGCGTTCCCTCACGATCGCCCCTCGGCGCTCGCGTCCCCCGGTTGTCACACGCTGCCACTGACGGTTTCTAGGGCTTGGCGCACCCGCTCGTTCTTGATTTCACCCTCGTGGGCGATGCAGGATCCGGCGATGATTTCATCTTCAAAATCTATCTTCACTTCCCCATCTTTGACGATATACTGCACTAAGGTGGCAATGTTTTTTGCATACATTTGGGAAGCGTGAACCGGCATGGATGAGGGCAGGTTAATCGGCCCGACAATCGTGATTCCGTCTCGCACGATGTCTTTTCCGCCTTCGGTGTAAACGCAGTTCCCCCCTTGTTCGGCGGCTAAGTCTACAATCACCGATCCCGGTTTCATCCGCGCGAACATTTCTTCGGTGATTAGGGTAGGCGCTGTTTTGCCGGGAACTTGGGCGGTGGTAATCACCACGTCTGCGCCGGCAACGGTATCGGCGACTAATTCTTGGGTCCGCTTTTTCGATTCTTCGGAGAGTTCTTTGGCATACCCTCCCTCGGCTACGGTGTCTTCGTCGAGTTTGATTTCTACGAATTTGGCCCCGAGGCTTTCTACTTCTTCTTTCACCGCCGGACGAATGTCAAAGGCTTCCACTACGGCTCCTAAACGACGGGCGGTGGCGATCGCTTGCAATCCGGCAACCCCGGCTCCCATGATAAACACTTTCGCGGGCCGTATGGTGCCGGCGGCGGTGGTTAACATGGGAAAGAATTTCGGCGCATTGGTTGCCGCGAGTAGTGCGGCTTTATATCCGGCAACCGCTGCTTGGGAGGAGAGGGCATCCATGCTTTGCGCTTTGGTGGTGCGCGGGATCGTCTCCATGCTCAAGGCGGTGACGCCGCGCTGCGCCAGTCGCTCGATTAATTGGGGATTGCTTAAGGGATTGAGAAATCCGATCGCTATGCTGCCTTGGCGCAGTTTGTCGATTTCGTTGTCTTTCGGAGGCGCAACTTTGACTACAATATCGGCTTCGGCCCACAGTTTCTCGCTGTCGCCCATGACGGTGGCACCCGCCGCTTCGTAGGCTTCGTCGGGAAAAAATGCTGCCTCTCCCGCTCCCGCCTCTACCCAAATTTCTAGTCCCTGTTTGACTAACCGCGCCACGATATCCGGGATTAACGCCACGCGACGCTCTCCTACTTCTGTTTCTTTGGCTACCGCTATTTTCATCGTTTCTCCTGTTCGCTTAAACTAACTATCCATTCGGTATGGAAACTCCCTCGACGCTTTGTGTGGGTGTTCCCCTGCAGTTTTTAAGTGCGATCGCTTCCCCTGCTTTTTCTTTAGTTTGGGATTGAATTGACCGACAACAGTTTTTTTGCCTTGCTGCCTGATGGCTGATTCTCTCGGTTGAAAGCCGCTCGCTTCCCTTTCTCTCCCTTCTCTTTCCCTCTTCTGTCGGACTCTCAACCCTGCCTCGCCCGGGCTTTTTTGGTGTCCGTGGGCGGCACCCCTTTCTCCGGCGAAACCCTGGCTGTTTTTACATCAAGTTTTAGCCAGAATTCTCCCTCAAATCGATTTCCTCCCTCCACCTAAAACGCTCCATTTTTGCATGAGGTTTGCTTACTCCACGCTTTTCCATTGCTTTCCCTTTTCTTGATGATTTACAACGGCTATAAATTCCCGATCGCAGCTCTAACGACTGCGCTGGATAAGTCTACAGGCTTGCCAATCTGTTGGATGATTTTAAATGCAATTTCCCTCCTTTGTCAAGCTGTTCTCCGGTTTGATTCTGGTCTTGAGGGTGGGGTTTCTTAATTTGAGGATTTTATCGTCTCCACTGCTGTTGTTGGCGCTAGTTTAATCTAAATTTAGGTAATTTATATTGTTTTCCTGACAAATGAGCCACCAAACCCTCGGGCGATCGCCGCGCCACTGACCTCCCCAAACCCTTTTGCGGCTGGATCGGCAGGGTTCTGACTCTGGAACCTCCATTCCCAAAACCCAGCGGCGGGATGTTCTTCTTTTATCACAGAACAGAAAAACGGCGATTGTTTGTCAGAAAATTTTAACTTTTCCAAATTTTAAAAAAATGTTAAGATTCCCGCGATGAAGCGGCGAGTCCTTTTTGTTTTACCCCCACCGCCTCTCCCTCCCCCCGCCACGATTTTACCTCTCTTGTGTTCTCCTGCCACAAAACCGATTTTTTGTCAAGCCTACAGCAAAATATTCCGGGGTGTTTTTCCCGCTACCTTCGTCACCCACTACCCTGCATCGGCGCGATCGCGCTTTGGCGGCGATCGCCCCTGAGGAGCGATCGCTCTCCCGATGACTCCCCGACTCCCTCCCCACCCCAGTTGACAACAACCACAGCGCTACAATAAAACCGTAAACTAATCCCTACTGCGATTGGAGGGGAAGCACTCGCTTCCGGAGGATTGCTATGTCGCAAAGCATAAACGATTTTGTCCTCACTGACAAACAACTGATGGAATTTGTTAAAGTCGAACTAGACTTTATCAAAAATTATTGTGCCGATTGTAAACCCACTGCATTTCCACCCATCCTCAAAGTCTTGGACTCTCGACAAAAACTCCACCTGATTAGTCTCGATGTAGACGAAAATTTCCATCGCTCTACTAAACGCCGTCAGGTGTTGGAAGAAGCTGGCACGAAGTTTTACAAAAAATATGGCAAAAATACCTTTCCGGCGATCGTAATGCTCAGCTCAGAAGCGTGGCTAAAAGCATTTAATGCCAACAATATGCCGGACAATATCCGACAACCCAGCGATTACCCCGATGCGGTTGAGGTGGTGGTAGTTCAAGCAATTACCTTCGCCAACACTTCAATTCTAGAAAGTGACTGCCCACCGAGAGCCAGTATGGGAACTTTGAAAATTGAGGCGCGCAACCCTTATCTGAAACTGTCGGAAATGTCGGAACCCAATCTCTATAAAGCCGGCCCGGAGACTACGGATTTACTCGATCGCTTCTTTATCGGTTGGTTTCAAGAAGATGTCCGCACAAAAAACTAAGATGATTCGAGTCATTCACATGGGAGTGCCACTGCGGGGAGGCACTCCCTCTCTATGATTTGCACCCGGTTTGCATAACCGGAATCTTCTTTAAAATCCCCCCATTCGCCGCTATTGTTCTAGGGGCGATGTTCTTGATAATTGGGGTCGGATTGCGGATCTAATTCCCAGCGATCGCTATCCCGTTGTTCCATCCGATCTTCTGTCTGGATGGGTTGGCGATCGTCTCTTTCCAATCCCACCGCCGCGCCGAGTTCGTCTACTACATTTTTATCCGGTGTGGGTGCGGTTCCGCCCACCACTTCTTCCCCGGTATTTTCTGCCTCAGACCACGCCGCATCTACATCGCCGCCGCTGAGTTCCGGTCCGGTGGCGTTGTATTGCTGCATCTTATTTTCCATGCTGCGACCGCCAATATTATAACCGGGCTGCCCCTCTACGCCAGTTCCAAATGATTCGGTAACGGTTTGGGGCAAATCTTCTACATTGCCTTCTTCTGCGGCTTGTTTTCTGAGGTCTTCTTGTTCGTTTTTAGCCATAATTAATCTCTCTTTAGCTACAGTTTTTTTTTAACGGTTTTTTGGGTGGAATCCAAGCACCGGAAAAGGAATCGGGGGATATTGATTAAAATTTAACAAACTCTCCGGGGGTTTCACTTCTATCGAAGGACAGATTTTTTGGCGGTGGCGGGGAACTGATGCGCTGGTGGCTGGGTTGTCGTTCCCGAGGGTGGACTTGTGCGGCAATTGTGCGAGTGCTACAGTAAAAGAAGCAACAGAATAAAGGAGGAATTCAGATGAGAACTTTGGATGAATTCACGCAACTGATTGAAAGTCAGGATACTTGCCCCCCTGACATGCCTGCGGCGATGCGATCGCTGTGGTATGACAAAAAAGGACAGTGGGACCGGGCACATGATATCGTGCAAAATGCCAGCGACGCGGATAGCGCCTGGGTTCATGCCTATCTGCATCGCAAAGAAGGAGACTACAGCAATGCGCGATACTGGTACAGACGCAGCGGACAACCAGCAGTCACCGACTCGTTACCCCACGAATGGGAACAGATTGCCCGGAACTTGCTGCTGAAACAAGGGTGAGGAATTGAAGGGAAAGGGAACTGCGATCGCGCCATTTGGAAGGTGGCTAGCCGTTTATCTCGTCTCCCCCGGAATAGAGGTAAAAAATTAGTCCGCGTTGGCGGACTTTATTTGCTCAGGTGCGATTTCAATCGCCGGCTTTAATTCGCGCTTACCCATCGGGAAATTGCCAACAAGCAATCTGCTCGATATTGTTGCTCCCACAGCGATCGCAGGAAACCTCTTCCACCGAATCCACCCATTCGTAACCGCATTGACGACAGTGGCAAAAAATGTTATTTCGATTGGCTTCGGCGATGTTTAATTGCCAATTATGCAGCTCGTCGTCGTCTAATACCCGAGGCGTTTCTGACATCGTTGCTCTCCCCTCCATGCAAGTTGGGTGTTATTTTACCACAAAATTTTGAAATCCGGTGGCGATATCCCTGTGAGAAAGTACCGGGAAACTTGTCGTCCCCCGGTTCTTTCTCAGTTATGGACTATCCACCAATCGAAGGATAGCGATCGCGTAACTTTTGAGGATTTTCGTATAATTGCTCAGAATCTTTTTGAAATTGGTAATACGTTTTTTGGTATCCGTCGATTTTTTCTTGTAATCCGTCAATTATTCCATACAGTTCTTTCCTGTATTGTTCCATTTCTGTTATTTAATTTTTATACTCTTGGTACTCTTTTTTCAATTCATTTTTGCTCTCCTTCAATTCTTCAATTTCCTGCTTTAATTCCTCGATTTTCGTCTGTTTATATTTTATATTGTTTTCGAGGTACACTTGATAGCCCAAAAAGCAATTTAATACTATAGAAACAATCAACAAACCCCCTACTGATAGCTTATTTAGTCTGCTTAGATTTCTGATTTGTGTCACGATTTTTTGTGGAATTTGTGCTAACTTTGGTATATTTGGCGATGAAATTTGTTCCCATTTTTCATTGTTTAGCTGGTCTGACAAGCCTCGCCAAATGGCATATTCTTCAAAGGTTGTTTTAGGAGTCGTGCCACAGACTAGGGCTAAAATGCGATAATTGGGTAATTGATTGTTGTTGGGTAATTTGTCGGGTAATTGATAGTTTGTTAGTTCTTCACGCAGTTCGGTTTGTAAACTGGATAAGTTTCCAAATTTACAAGTGGTATCCACAGCTTGGCGAGTGTTGAGCGTTGAGCTAGCCGCCAATTTTTCTATTTGAGGGAAATCGACCTTAAATCCTCGGTAATTATTATCGGGACGGATTGCGTTATCGACTTTTGCGGTCAGTTCTCCATCCAACGCTTGTACGGCGATCGCGCGAATTTTGGCTTCCTCAGAGTTGTCACCTTTCCACAAAATGGAGTTGCGAATCGTGCGGGTGCGGTTATCGCTGCGATCGCTGGATTTTAAACCCGTGACCACCAAATACAGGTTCTCTTGGCGATCGCGATAAATCACCAAAGAAAATGAATCACTATCCACGAACTTGAAAATGTCATCATCTAAACCTGGAATTTCTGGCTGAGGCTGCTGATTTTTCGCATCTACCCAACAGTATCCCTGGGAAACTCCCCGACTGCTAACATAAATCTCCATCACTACTCCTACGTTTCAATATTTAACAACTCTTTACCTTGAACGATTTTTGTGACCTTTAAATCGGGGTCAGCAAACTTCCGAACAGCATTATTTAAAGAAGTCCTGCCACCAAACAAAGAGTCGAACGCTCTAGAGAACAGAGGAGGTTTTTTGCTCAAATACACCTCGCAAATAAATTTTAAAATATATTTGAGCGGTTGTTCGCTATTTTTCGGCTCATAGCGGTCATTCGCATCGTACTTTCGGTAATACCATCTCGTCTCCTTTTGTTCGGTTTCTTCAAGGCGGGAAAAAAATACATTCCCCACAGTTTCCACTGGGGCGATCGCTACCGCAACTTTTCCGAGCAAATCATCGCTGCTCAACTTTTTCAGGAGCTTTTTATATCCACATTCGACGCCATCGAATAACTCGTCCTTGCGTTGTTCTTTGATATACTTTTCGCATTTGACCGGAGCAAAAATCACTAATCGCGGCGTTTCCCAGTCTTGAAAAACCTCTTTAAACCAATCCGTTAACTGAGTGGGCTGATTGAAGGTTTCATGGTAAATGCCACCTTGTTCCATCAGCGCCGCTGCATCAATGGGAATGACAATCGCCGCCGATTCTCGAAGAAAATTTTTGACTTATTCTTGTTTTTCTGGTCTATTGATTCCATATTCTCCCGGGTAATCCTGTTTTGACTTCGGGATACTCCGGGGTAATTTGGCTGGCAACTTCTGTCAGAAACTCTTCTGTCAGAAACTCTTCTGAGTCCCGCGCTGCGCTGAGTCCGCCTAACGAACATTTTTCCACTAAAACTTTGACCACCTTTTCTTTGGTGTCTGTAATGGATTTTTTGAGTCCTTTATCGATATCGAGAAATTTCTGCGATAGCCCGGTGCGGACTTCCCCCAAATACTCGTTGTAAGCACTGAGGTAGGAGCCAATTTCGTAGTTCTTCCCTTCGATATCTTCCTCAGTGGGTAGCGGCGGGTTTTTGTCACATTCCTGAATGACGCTTTCAATTTGCAATTTTAGATTTTCATCCTCTGTATCGCGAGTTGAATCTAATTGCTCTAGTAGTTTTTCTAGCTCCTTTGTCAGAGTGACCCAAAATTTTTGAGTAATCCATTTATTGTATTTTTTTTCGAGTTCGTATTTGTCGATATCGGGTAAGACATCTCGAGCGGAGGCTAACTGGTTTTTCAGATCGGCGATCGCCCTTTGTAGGTCTTGCAGTTTATTCCAGGCATAATTTTTATCTAATTCGGTGATATTCGATCGCAGATTATCCAGTACCACCTGCAGCACTTTGCTATTGGCTTCTTCCGGAGAGGAGCAGTCGGCGATCGTGCAGTCTAACACGGGCATTTTTACCGTTCCTGACTCGATATCTGTTTTCTGAGACTGGCAAGTTATCTCGTTTTCCCGATTCCGGTCTACGTTGAGGACAAATAGAGAGCGAGAGGGTAAATCGTTTAAAGCTTGGTTAGCCAGGTCATATAACTGGGTATCATTTTGTTCGAGACTAGCGCGATCCTTGGAGGGCTTGCGGATGAATAAAATAAAATCCACCTCTTGCGCCAGGGCTTCGATCGCGATCGCTTCATCTCCCAGGCGGAAATCCCCCAATCCGGGAACATCCACTAAGACGATATCGCCGATTTCATCGCTGGGAAACGGGCATCGAATTTTAACGTGCTTGACCGCCAAACACTCGTAATTTATCACTCGATAGGTTTGGGCATCATACTTTTGCGACACGTAATTGGCCACTTGTGACGGGTCGTGAATGGTGTAAACTCCGCGTTCGAGCCAGTCGCGATACCGTGCTACATTGGCATGATAATATCTGAGATTGTTATAGATATTAACGTCAGTTTGGTGAGGCGAAGATAAGCGAGGAATTTCCGAATGGGCAAACTCTTTGAAGGATGTCGGTTTCGGGTCTAAGCCCAGTTTGTCGTAGTAGGGAAGAATTACTTCCTTTAAAAAAGAGGCTTTTGAATGAAATTCAATTTCTGCTGTGGTTGAGCCGCCGACTTCGTGGAAAATGGTACTGCGGGCTGCGGTACAAGCTTTCCCTTGAAGTGCGGGAATGACATCATTATTGAGACCCGTTAAGCTTTGCAGGAGGGTGCTTTTTCCCTGACCCATCCGCCCAATTACGCCAATATTCAGGGTAGGGCGAGCAAATCTGCCTTGTAGCCGCCGCAGGGCTTCTAGCAGTTCTGTGGCTTGCTCCTGAAATGGCGCGAAGTTGAGGCGATTGAAGTTAGACTGCTTGTCGGGTTTTTCTGACCAGTAGGCAAATTGCTGCTGGCGATTTTGTTCTAATTTCTATATCCCATTGTACAGATTTTTTAGGTTGGACTCGATATATGCCAGCTTTTTCGCCAGGGGGTGACGCTGGGCGACGATACTTTGAATTTCTGCAGCTTTGTTCATACTATGACCTGTGTGCTGTTTTAGACGACTCTGGAAGGTGTTATATAGACAAAAGCGGATTTCGGCAAGGGCGAGGCTCAAAAAAATTTACAATTATTCACAGGTGTGACTGAAATACTGGGGGGAATGTCCGGCGATCGCATTTGGGGAGGTTCCTTGCTGGGGTGGGGGTCTTACCTTGGAGATGCGATTTGATGGTTGTTCCAGGGGTTGGGGGCGGGGGTAACGCACCCGACGGGGGGGATGGTGGGATGGGGTGGGTGCGTTACCTCGGATATGCGATTTGATGGTTCGGGGTAACGCACCCGATGGGGTTGGGAGAGATAGGGTTAGGTTTCTTGGGGTTTCACTGCAGATAAGGCGCGGGTGAGTTCTTCGATGCGGATGGGTTTGCTGATGTAGTCATCCATTCCGGCGGCTAAGCAGATTTCGCGATCGCCTTCCATTGCATTGGCGGTCATTGCGATAATATGTGGCTTGGGTTTCTCCGGGGCATTGGCATGGTTCGCACAAATCTGGCGCGTAGTTTCCAAACCATCTAACACCGGCATTTGCACGTCCATCAGGATCGCATCATAGCGCTGTCGGGTCAAGGCGTCTAGCACTTCGCGACCATTGCCGGCCACATCTACGCGATACCCCATGCGTGCTAATATCCGGGTGGCGACTTTTTGGTTGACCAAATTATCCTCGGCTAACAAAATCCGCAGGGGAATGCGATCGGCGAGTTGGGTATCGATTTTCGTAGAAACCGGGGCAGAAATCCCTCGCGCTTTCACCCGATCGCCGGTGCGGTTGTTGCTTAAAATATTATTCAGGGTATCGAATAATTGCACTTGTTTGATCGGCTTATTCATAAATGCCGCAAACTTGACCGAAACGCCTTCTTTTTCCAAGCTTTTGGGTTTGCCCATTGAAGTAAACATGATGAGGGGTAACTGCTGTAAAGCGGGCTGTTTTTGAATGCGGGCGGCGAGGGTCAAGCCGTCCATGTGCGGCATTTGCATGTCCAGAATTGCCAAATCAAAGCGCTGACCCGACTGGAGCAATTCTAAGGCTTCAGCACCGGAAGACACCGCCTGAGCTTGCATTCCCCACAATTGAGTTTGTTTGATTAAAATCTGCCGATTGGTGCGATTATCATCTACAATCAGCAATCGCTTGTGAAGCAAAGCGGAGCGATCGCGCAAGTGCAGGGGCAAGTCTTGTTCCTCTCCCGCCACGGGGCGCGCGATCGCGGTAAAAGAAAAGGTCGAGCCTTTGTCTACTTCGCTTTCCACCCACATTTGCCCGCCCATCAATTCGCTCAGGCGCTTGCAAATGGCCAATCCCAAGCCGGTTCCCCCATATTGGCGGGTGGTGGAAGCATCCACTTGGGAGAAGGGTTTAAACAAGCGATCGAGACGTTCTGGGGGAATACCAATCCCGGTATCGGCGATCGCAAAGCGGATTTCGTAGGGGGGACAATCCCCATCCTGCATCGGTTTGGCACTCACAGACACCACCACTTCCCCCTGCTGGGTAAACTTAATCGCATTTCCCAGCAGATTCACTAAAATTTGCCGCAGGCGGGTGACATCGCCGATAATGCGCGGGGGGGTGTGAGGTTCGATTTGATAAATCAGCTCTAATCCTTTTTGCGCTGCTTTAGAGGCGAGCAAGTCGAGGGATTCTTCGATACAGGTTCGCAATGCAAAGGGCTGTTCTTCCAGTTCCAGTTTGCCCGACTCGATTTTAGAAAAGTCGAGGATATCATTGATAATCGTCAGCAGGGCATCGCCACTGGTTCGAATCGTTTCGATATAATCGCGCTGTTCGGGTTCGAGGTTCATATCCAGCAGCAACCCCGTCATTCCGATCACCGCATTCATCGGCGTGCGAATTTCGTGACTCATGGTGGCGAGAAAATCGCTTTTGGCGCGGTTGGCGACTTCGGCGGCTTCGCGGGCTTGTTCCAGGGCTTGATTTTGGGCGGCGAGTTGCGATCGCGCTTCTTTTTCCTGTTCTAGCAGTTCCGCTTGTGCCAAAGCAATCCCCACTTGTTCTGCAACGGCTTCGAGCAATTCGATTTCCGCTTCACTCCAGCGGCGGATGCGATCGCACTGATGCAAGCCGATCGCGCCGTTGGCTTCTCCCTGATAGGAGGTGCGAACCGCTAACATGGACTTGATATTCAGTTGCTCGCAGATAGGCGCAATCGGACGCAGCAGGGGGTCGTAACTGATATCGTCCGAGGCGATCGCCCGGTCTCGTTCGAGTACGTGCTGGGCGTGAGCATTCCCAGTATAAGGAATCGCCCGCTGCATCATCGACTCATATCCCGGTTCTAAATACTCCGCCACCGGATAAAGATTATCCCCCGCCGCCGGTTTGTAGCTGAGAATCGTGCAGCGATTGACGCCAAATGCCCGCCCGAGTAGCTGACTGGCGGTTTGCAAAATTTCTTGTGCGTCTAAACTTTGGCGAATTTCGCCCGTAATTTGTCCCAAAAGCAAACTGCGCTGATATTGCTGCTGCAAGGCATGTTGTGCGTTTTCGCGTTCGATTTCGCCGCCCATCCACTGTGCCATCAGGCTGAGCAATTGCAATTCCACCGCTTTAAACGGTTCCGGGCGCGCGGTGCGACTGGAGAAGCTAAGCGTCCCATACACTTGTCCCGCCACGCGCACGGGAGTGCCGAAATAGGCTTCCTGTTCGCGGGTGATATAGGCGGGATGGTTGCGCCATCGGTCGGATTCTCGCGCCGATTGGATACAAAGGGTGGTACCGCTCTGTGCGGTTTCCCCATCGTAGGTTTGGCTCAAATTAAACGCATCGCCTTTGAGCAGTTTAAAAATCGTATCTTCCGGAAAGTGAGCGGCGACGATTTCATAGTAATCGCCATCAAGGCGACCCAAGATGCCGATTTCCAGATTAAAGCGATCGCATCCCATTGCCAGCATTTGAGCCAGACGGTCTTCAAAGCTCAAATCCACCGCTGCTTGCACTTCCACCAGCGATCGCAAAGCCATTTCGCTGTAGCGCAGTTCTTCGTTCGCGGCTTTTGCCTCGCTCACATCTCGTCCCACGGCTTGAAATGCGGTGAGGTCGCCGCCGTCGTCATACATGCCTCGGTAGGTCCACTGCTGCCACCGCACTTGGCTCGGGTGGAGCGTTACGCGATGTTCCAAGGTAATCACCGGGTTTTCCGGGGTAATCTGGCGCAAATGGGCTTCTAGGTTCTCGCGATCGCCGGCGGGCATTGGCGGGAGAAAGGGTTTCGCCAGCGCTGCGGACCGCCCGTTCCCAAAATAGCGACAGTAGGCATCATTCACAAAGGTTAATCTACCGTCGGGCAAAAAGCGACAGATAAGTTCGGTTTGGTCTTCCACGATCGCCCGGTAGCGTTTCTCACTTTCGCGCAAAGCGGCTTCGGTGCGCTTGCGATCGCTAATATCGATATTCGTCCCCACCATCCGCAGGGGTTTGCCATTCTCGTCGCGATCGACCACTTTTCCGCGCCCCAACACCCAGCAAAATTCACCAGATTTCCGCCGCAGGCGATGCTCTAACTCGTAAATCGGGGTTTTTCCTTCTAAGTGCGCTTGCAGTTGTGCCTCTACGGTGAGTTTGTCTTCCGGATGAACTAGGGGGTCCCAGGCGGAAATATGCCGGGGCAAATCCGTATCGTTATACCCGAGCATCTCCAACCAGCGCGGTGAGAAATAACACTCGTCGGTGACCATGTTCCAATCCCACAATCCGTCCTCGGTGCTTTCCAGAGCCAGCTTGAGCCGTTCTTCGCTTTCTTGCAATTCTGTCAGCAAGCGGCTGTTTTCCGCTTCTGCTTGCTTGCGATCGCTGATGTTGCTGCCAATTCCGAGAAAGCCGGTAATCTCCCCGTGGCGATCGCGCAATGCGGTGATGGAGAGCAACACCGGAAAGCGACTCCCATCTTTGCGAATATACGACCATTCATGTTCGTCTAGCTGTCCCCGCCGCGCTTTGGCCACAAATACCTCAAATCCCGGTTCGATTTCCACCCCGAGTTCGGCAGATAATTCCCGCGATCGCTTGACAACTTCAGCCGAGTCGTGTATAATTGTCGGCGTCGTTTTCCCCACCACTTCTTCTGCCCGATATCCCAACCATCGCTCGGCGGCTGCATTAAAGGTGCAAATTATCCCATCCACAGTGGTGGAAATAATAGTATAATTCGCACTATCTAAAATGGCTTGCTGCAAGCTCATAGTTTCCTGTAGTCTCGCTTCGGCTAATTTGCGATCGGTAATCTCCCGCGACACGGAGATGATTTCGCGCACCTGTTGGGTACTCGGATCCCGAACCGGCTGACTGATAGTTTCCAGCCACAAGTACCGCCCGTCTTTGCAGCGAAATCGATAGCTGATGCAGTTTCGCCGATGTTTCTCCAAGAGGGTGTCGTGGACCTGATGGATCGCCGCGCAATCCTCGGGATGAAAAAACTCATAGGCACAATGTCCGATGAGATCCTGGGGTTCGTAGCCCAGCATGTGGCGCGCAGCGGGAGATACATAGAGAAATGTGCCATCGGGTTGGTGGCGGGCGATGATATCAGTGGAATATTCCGCCAGCAAGCGATAGCGCCGTTCGCTTTCTCGCAGGGCTTCTTGCGCCGTCACTGCTTCAGTCATGTCGGTTTCGTGGAGCAGAAGCAGGGGTTGGCCACTGGCGGGGTCCAAGGTGCGCCGCAGTTCGATCGCGTGCCAGCGAATCCCGCGATCGCTATGAACCTGGGTGTCGCAGCGGTAAACTTTCCCCGTGGCGGCGGTTTCTCGCCCTACTTCCCCCACCCTCGGATCCACGAAACGCTGCATCAAGGCATTATTGGGAGAGTGGCTGGGGGGTTCTGGGGGTTGCGAGGCGATCGCCGCTGGATTTTGCAGGACGATTTCTGCTCCGTCGCTGCTGTACAGGGAAATCATCGCTGTGGTGTGGCGCAGGGCTTCGGTGGCCCGCAGGGTTTCTTCGTCGATCCGGTCCATCACGTCGGTGACGCCTTCTACTAACATCGCCAAGCGTCCATCCTCGATCCGAATTCCGGATCCCACACAGCGCACGCTCACCGCTTTGCCTTCTGGGTAAAAGGTCCAGTTCTCCACCACGGTTTTTCCCTCGCGAAACTGCTGCAGATAGCTGCTTAACCGGGTGCGCGTCGCGTCTGAAACGTCGCTGAAATCTCGCCCTAGGAGGTCTTCTAAATCCCTTGCACCCCATAGCCGCAAGGCGGCTGAGTTCGCCCACCACATCTGCAGGCGATCGATGTCGAACACCCACAGGGGCGATCGCAAAATATTGAAAGCGGCGAGGTCAGGTCTGGCAAAGATGGAATCGGTGGTTTCGCGCATAGCTCAGGGTGCTGTTGCCAAAAAGATGAACTAGGATATTTCTTTCCATTGTGCGCCAGATTTCCGCAATTGGTAAACCCAGCACTGGCCGAAGCTAATTTTAACAAATTTCGCCCTTTTCAGAACTCCCCATTTTCCTTCCCTTTCCCAGGAGTTGGGTAAGACTTCTTATTTCCTCTGGCTAGAATAATGGCAACCCCCACCCTTGCGAACCGGGGGTCAATTTTTATCAACTTTTATCAACTTTGCAGACAAAAAATAGCACATTTAGCCGAGAAACCTGTCAATTTTTATCAACTTTTCTCTATCGACAGGCTAAAAAAAATCGGCCATACTGAAGGCGAAGCGATGGAAGAAGTTGGCGAAGAAGTCTGGACTCGCGCTCAGTTTTTTATTGATAGCGTGGTGTGAGGGGGGCGGCGAAAGCGGGAAAAGTTGGAGTATAAAGGGCACCCCGGCATTCTCCCGCTAACCTCGGCCAGAGGGTGCTATATTGCGCGCCCATCGTCTTGGGGGACTAACTGTTCGCACCGGGTTCCGGGGATTCAAAGGACTGGTTTTGGATAAACAAGCGCAGGCGATCGAGCTGATGTTGCAAGGTTTCGATCGCGCCGTCTATCTCTTCGCCGTTTTGTTGTTTGGCGCGCCGTTCCAAGTCGGCGGAGATCGCAGCCAGTTGGGTTGCGCCCATATTGGTACTCGCACCTTTAATCCGGTGGGCTTTTAACTGCACCTGAGACCAATTTTGCGCCGCAAAGCTCTCGGCGATCGCTTCGATATCCGCTTGGGTACTTTTCACAAACGCTTGCAGCAATCGCTCTCTCAGTTGTGCTTTGCCCCGGGAAATGCTGTGAACGCGCTCGAGATTCAGGGGGGCATCCTCCTCCGGCGCACTGGGTGAGCGATCGCCATCAGATGACGGTTTCGGCGCGTCCTCCTGCGGCGCTGACGGTGGCATGTTTCCCTCGTATTTGGGTTTCCAGCGTTCGAGCGCCGCGCGCAATTGTTCGATGTCCACTGGCTTGCTGATATAATCATCCATGCCCGCCGCCAGACATTTTTCGCGATCGCTGGGCATGGCATGGGCGGTGAGAGCGATAACCACCGTATGACGATTCGACCCTTCGCGCTGACGCAGGGCTTCGGTGGCGGCGTATCCGTCTTTTTCCGGCATCTGACAGTCCATCAACACGATATCGTAGTCTTTTTCGGCGAGGCGATCGAGGGCGGCGATGCCGTTTTCCACACAATCCGCCTCATATCCCAAGGCTTCGAGTTGAGACAAAATCACTTGTTGGTTGATTTCGTGGTCTTCCGCTACTAAAAGTTTTAAACTCGAGGGGGTAGGCGGGGCGATCGCTCTCTCTTGGTGTAAGCGATCTGGCCCCGATTTATCCTTATCGCCAAGAGATTGTGTCGCACTCAAACTCGTGAGTAACAGGTCAAACAATCGCGAAGCTCTCACGGGCTTAATCAGATAGCCGGAACAACCCGCCGCTAAGAGTCTTTGGGCGCGATCGCGTTGGGGGAAAGCGGCGATCGGGATAATCGCAGTGGATGCCAGAGCAGTATCGGAACCCATCTCTCTCACGAAGCCCTCGCTCTCCCCTTCTACTAGGTTTAAACTCAGCAGCAGCACTTGATAAGGCGTTCCTTCGGCTGCTGCGTGGCGTAATTGCGACAAAGCACTGTCCGTATCTACTGCTTCATCGATATGCATTCCCCAGCGGTGGGCGAGATAGCGCACCGACTGACGATGGGTCGCACTTTCATCGGCGAGCAATACCTTTACCGCCCTCAGATCTAAGCCTTGAGGCAAAAAGCGATCGCTGCGATCGCTCTCGGTTTGCGGTTTCGGGAAATTCACCTCAAACCAAAAGGTCGAGCCTTGCGCTACTTCGCTTTCTACCCCGATTTCGCCGCCCATTGCTTCCACCAACTGCTTGCAAATAGCCAATCCCAATCCGGTTCCGCCATACTGGCGATTGGTGGAACTATCCACCTGAGAAAACGATTGAAACAGTTTAGCGCGATCGGGACGCGAAATGCCAATTCCCGTATCGATAACCGCAAAGCGAACAGTGGCGCGATCGTGAGTGTCGGATACTAACCGCACCTCTACCATCACTTGCCCCGCTTCGGTAAATTTGATGGCGTTGTTCACCAAATTGAGCAGGATTTGCCGCAACCTAGCCGGATCGCCGAGCAGTTGTTTCGGCACCTGGGGATTCACAAATAACGCCAATTCCAGCCCCTTGTCTTGCGCCGGGGCAACCATTAAGTCAATCGCTGACTCGATACATTCATCCACCGCAAAAGGGATGCTTTCGAGCTGCATTTCTCGCGCTTCGAGTTTAGAAAAGTCCAGGATATCGTTAATCACCGTCAGCAAATGTTGGGCGCTGGCGCGAATGGTTTGCGCGTAATGGTGCTGTTGCGGATTGAGAGAGGTTTGCAGCATCAATCCCGCCATTCCCAGTACCCCATTCATCGGGGTGCGGATTTCGTGACTCATGCTGGCGAGAAAGTCGCTCTTGGCCCGGTTGGCGGCTTCGGCTTGTTGTTTCATCTCTTCTAAGATGATATTTTGCTCGCTCAGTTGTCGAGAAATGCGCGTTTGTTCTTGCAGCAGTTCTGCTTGTGCCAGGGCGATGCTCACTTGGTTGGCTAGTTGTTGTAGCAGTTCGATTTCAAAGCCGGTCCAGTGGCGCGGTTGGTGGCATTCGTGGGCGATGAGCAGTCCCCACAGTCTTTCGCGCTGCAGTAGGGGAACAACAAGGTTAGCTTTGACGCCGCATTTTTGCAGCAGTTCCACATGGCACGGTTGGATATCCTCGGCTTCGATATCGGGAATTGCCCGGATTCTTCCCTGCCGGTATTTCTCCTGAAATTGCTCGCGAAAGCACGGATCGTCAAATTCCCGTCCCAGTATGGAAAAACATTCGGGCACCACGGCTTCTTTCTTCACTTGTCCGTTCCCTTCGGCGTCGATTTGGAAGATGAGTACCCGATCGGTGTCTAGCACTTTGCGGACTTCTTCCACGGTGGTTTGCAGAATTTCTTCGATGTCTAAAGATTGACGAATTTTAATGGTTAATTCGGCAAACAGTTGCGATCGCTGGTTTTGTTTGACTAATTCTGTCTGCGCCGCTTGACCTTCGGTAATGTCTTCGGACATCCCTAACACATACTGCGCTTCCCCATCTTCGTCGAAAATCGGCACTTTGCGCGTGTGCAATACTCGCACCCCGCGATGGGGGGTATGAATGTTCTCTGCTGCAATATCTTGCATTTGTCCCCGGGCTAATACTTCGCGATCGACCTGGGTGAAAAAGTCCGCTTCTTCCTTGGGGAACAAGTCATAGTCGGTTTTGCCTAAAATCCGCTCTCTGAGATAGCCAAATTGTTGTTCGCTGGCTTTATTCCAGGCAACAAATTTTAGGGTGCCGGCTTGTTTGATAAACAGACCCAAGGGCAGGTTTTCGATTACGGAATTGAGAAATTTCTGGGTTCTGGAAAGTTCGGCTTCGGCTAATTTGCGTTCGGTTATATCAAAAATAACCCCTTCGATGTATTTGAGTCCGGGGGCGTGAAATTTCTTCGGCGTTGGCTTTTGCATTGCGGAAGTGTCCGCTGACGGTATTGTGCTGAGGTTGGATGGGGATGAGTTGGGACTTTGCGTGGAACTCTGGAAAATTCCCCGCCCTTGTTCGTATATCCAGCGCCGAGTGCCATCGGCGTGAATAATGCGATATTCTATGTTATAGGGTTGTTTCAGTTGAACCGCCTCTAAAATGGAGCGTTCTACTTTTTCCCGGTCTTCGGGATGAATGATACTGGCAAAACTGCGAATTTTGTGTTGCAGAAAGTCAGCAGCGGGAAAGCCACTAAGTTCGGCGATCGCATCGCTGACAAATTCCATCGTCCGATTCCCATCCCAGCGGGCGCGATACACCACCCCGGGAATATTGGCGATAATGGTTGTTAATTTTTCTTCTCGTTCTTGCAACGAGGCGAATAGTTGGGCGTGCAGTTGTGCGGCGCGCACGCGATCGCTGATGTCGGTACAAACTCCCACCCATCCAATGGAATGTCCGCTACCGTCTACGATGCGATCGATTCGCACTAGGGTGGGAACGATGTCGCCGGTTTTGCTTTTCAGTTCCACTTCGCCACTCCAGGATTTACGATCGCTCAATGCCTGTAAAATGCGATCGCTCGTCTGGGAATTCACCGCCAGCGCGTTGAACCCCCCCGCCGCTTCTAGTTCTGCGGCGCTATAGCCATACAGGTTTCTAAATGCCTGATTGTGATAAATCGATTCCCCTTGGCGTGTGGTGATGGTAATCGCGTCGCTGGTACTTTCCACTGCTTGGGTGACGCGCACCAGGTTTTCTTGCTCTTGCTTGCGCGCGCTAATGTCGATGAAGCTACAGATAATTTGTCCGATATCGCCATTGTTTTGCACCATCGGATTCACATTCACCATCAACCAGCGGATGCAAGGTTCGCAACCGCGTTGCGATCGCCCATCTTCGGGGGCAAAAGTCTCGGCGGTTTCTCTTGGGGAATCCCGGGTGTGAGATGCTTTCTTTTTAATTCCCACCACTAAGTTTTTCACCGGGCGTTTGCTGGCGATCGCTT
The DNA here is from genome assembly GCF_035615515.1 of Phormidium sp. CCY1219. Lineage (GTDB taxonomy): Bacteria > Cyanobacteriota > Cyanobacteriia > Cyanobacteriales > Laspinemataceae > CCY1219. The sequence goes on along the minus strand of NZ_JAJENT010000805.1, from coordinate 11,991 downwards.
GTTGGAGGGGTCGCCAGTTTTGGGCGATCGCCCTACCGCTTTCGTCCACCAGTTGCCAGTTTAGCTCGCTCAAGTGCTTTCCCTGCAATCGATCTTGGCTGATTCCGAGCAACTCTTCCACCGCTTTGTTACTCAGCTTTATCTGAAACTGCGGACTCAGCAGCAAAACCCCCACCTGCATTTCGCTGATGAAGGTTTGCAGTTGTTCCAGGGTTTGTTGCTGTGCCCGAATCTGTTGATTCACCGCTGAGGTGAGAAGGGTGACACCCAACAGCACCGAGGTGCCAATCCCTACCCAAATTGCCACATCCTCCCGATTTAAGCTGGCCCTCAATCCTGACTCTACCGGCGCGGATACACTGAAACTGACCCCTTTCATGCCCATGTAGTGCAGGGCACAGATCCCCCCTCCCATCACTAGGGCGCTTCCCAGTTTCTGCCAATTCCAGGCGCGTTGGGAGCGCAGTTTAAACGCTACCCAAAATGCTACCTGCGAGGCTCCAATCGCGATCGCCACCGACAGTCCCACTGTTCTCAGGTCATAGTGCGCGATCGCCGCCGTGCAAATGGCTGCCATTCCCATATAATGCACCACCACCATCGCCACCCCCAAAATCGCCCCCCCCATCAGCAGCATCCATCTATCGAGTACCGGACGACTCACCAGCACCAGGGCAACCCCAGCGGTTATAATCGTCAAAAATAGGGACAGCAGCACCTTCGGCAGGTCGTAACTGATGGGGATGGGTAAATGAAATGCCAGCATCGCCACGAAGTGCATCGACCACATGCCAATTCCCATCGTTACCGCACCGCCGCCAATCCAGGCCCACCGATACCGTCGTCCCTTCAGCGCCGTCACTTGTCCCGCAAGGTCGATGGCGGTGTAGGAAGCGGCGATCGCAACAAATATCGATAGCGCCACTAAACGCCAATCATAGCTGCCACTCACCACCTTCTCCATCGATTCGGGATTTCCCATTATTCCCAGAAGCATTTGATTCACGGTTAAATTCAATTTCCTTTGACCTTTCCCTTCTCAATTGATTGGCAATTCAATAGGCCGTTGCCAGTAGCATCTCTAGTCCTAGGTTAGCACCCCTTCTCTTGCTCCTCCCTCTCTCTGTTGAAATATTTTTTCCCCCACTCCTCTACTGTTTGGTAGATTTGAGCCAAATCTAGCGGGAATTACTGGAAAATTAAGCCAATTTTAAGGTTTAATTCATAAGTGTTGGTGTATTCAACCCGAAGTCTCATCTGCGGCTGGTTTCTAAACCACCCGACTTCAGGTGTTTTTTAAAATAATCTCTGGCCAAAAAATAACCCTTCCCTCATGGGCTTTTAGACCGAGCCATTAAAACGATATGCCACCCTCGAAGCAGCGCAACCACCTGCAAGCCTCTGGCTGACTCTTTTAGTAGCGTTTCAGAGACTCACACTCCCCCCCCCACACAGAACTGAAGCCCGTTTTTCAAGCATTAATTATGCAAATTAACTGTAGGAACAGGCCATGCCAGATACATACAGGCTGTGGTTCGCAATCAAGGTTGCAACAAATTAATACAAGTTTAAAAAAAGCCCCGCCCCGATAACGGCAGGACTTTTTAAAACTTACCAAAAACTAATGACAAATGACCACCGACCGAAGACCACCGACCAAGGAAAAATGACCAACAACCAATAACCAATGACAACTGACCCAAAACTAAAATGCCTAACTAAAGTCTCAATTCCCTGCTACTTGTCGTCATATTCCGCCCGCCGCATTCTGAGCTGAACGTCTTCGAGTAACTGACGATTCACCGCCATCAAATCAGCCACCAAACCCAAAATCCATAACTGAAATCCCATCAGCATCAAAATCGCCGCTAAAATCAAACTGGGGATGCGAGTTCTATCGGTTCCCGAGAAAAAGAACCACAACCAACGCAAGCCCAAGCCAAACCCCATACTAAACGGAACGCTGCCTAAAAGCAGAAAAAACCGCAGGGGTTTATAGGTCATAAAAATCCGAAAAATCGTCAAAATAGAACGCTGAATATAAACCGGAATGCTTTTAACCAACCGCGACGGTCGTAAATAGCCATTAGTCCTAATCGGCACGGAAGTAATCGCCATACCTTTTTGCCCCGCTTGAATAATCGTTTCTAACGTATAGGTATATTGATTGAATACATTAATTTGCATAGCGGCTTCGCGACTAAATGCGCGGAAGCCACTGGGGGCATCGGGGATTTTCGTATTGCTAGCCAGACGCACCACCCAACTGCCAATTCGCTGCAGGATTTTTTTGGCGGGGGAAAAGTCTTCGATATCTTTAATCGGTCGCGCGCCGATGACAATTTCGGCTTGGTTTAATAGAATCGGTTGAATCAGTTTGGGAATATCCTCAGCACAGTATTGATTGTCGGCGTCGGTATTGACAATAATATCGGCACCGGCTTTCAGGGAAGCTTCTAATCCCGCCATAAAAGCTTTAGCGAGACCTTGATTGGTAGCCAAGCGGACGATGCGATCGACCCCACAAGCTTTGGCCACTTCTACGGTGCGATCGCGACTTCCATCGTCAATTATCAGCCACTCGATAGTATCGATTCCGGGCAACTGGCGGGGCAATTCACTCAAGGTGACGCCCAGGGTGCGTTCTTCGTTATAACAGGGAATTTGGATAATCAGTTTAGTCATCAGTGATTCAAGAACATCGATTTAAGATTTTACAGAATTTAAACTCTTAAATCGGCTGGGTTCGCGATAAAATAGCAAGGTGAGGAGTGCTTTTGCCCGTGCGAGTTGTGGGCGCAGGGGTACTGGCTGTTACTGGTTCCCCGTGGCATTGGATTCCCCATCAGCGATCGCCTCCACAATCAAATTCACCGCCTCCACCGCTCCATTGACAAAGGCAGAGGAGCGAGGTTCCCGCGTCCCCGGATCGCGCAGAAACTGAGCCACTGCAGCGATCGCCCCCGGGATGTCCTCCACCCAGCGTACTGCCGCATTTGCCCGCAGCAACCGCCGCCCCTGTCGATCGTACTGACGCGCAAAGGCAAAAGCGACCAAGGGAACCCCCACCGCCACACATTCATACACGCTGTTGTAACCGCCACCGCCAACCACCACATCGGCGGCGGGCAAACATTCGATTCCGGGCCAGTGAAACACCCATAATGAAGGGGGACACTGGGGGGGACGTTCGGCGGACAAACAGCGCACCATCGCCTGGGGAAACGCTTGCGCCAAGGCAACGGTTAACTCGCCGTACACCTGCAATTCTTCATCGCGACCCGCCGCCAGAACCACGATCGCCGGGGTATCGTCCTGCGGGTTGAGGCGCAGGAACTGACGCGCGGTGGCGCGATCGGGCAGTTCTGACGCAGTGCGGATCGACCAGGGGGCGGTTCGTCGCACTTGTGGCAAATGGGCCAACGGGGGGTCTTCCAGGGTGCCGGGGATTAAAATTAACTCGAAGTTTTCCGCCACAAAGCGGGATAAGTCTTTGGCGCGCACGTAGTTGGGGTCGAGGTCGCGATGGACGAACACGCGCGGGGTGCTTTTCATCTGCGGGAGCAAATCCGCCAATTCGCCGCCGAGTCCCCGGGGAAATGTATCCACAATCAGCAGGTCGTGGGGATTCTGGAAAATCACCTCTCGCACGCGATCGCGTGTCTCGTCAAACGAAGCAGTGTGGGGAATCGCTTCCAGGTAACAGCCCTCGACAATCGGTTGGGGTTCTTCCCCCGCCGCATAAAGCAATATATCCGCCGCATAGGGACTGTTGCACAAAATCAGCACTGGTCGGCAAGTTCCGGCGATCCGACCCAAGGCTAACGCCCGCACCAGATGCCCCCATCCTCCCCCCATCGCATAAATCAACCAGCATTTTGCCGTTGAATTGTGGCAATTTTCCACGTTCAAAATGGATCGCTCACTGTTGAAGATTTCACCCTAATTGTCTCTGGCTGGATGGAGTTGCGGACAGCCCCTCTTGGCGGAAAGTTCCGGGGGCCGTAGGCGTAGCACTCGGCTCATTTTTGGGTCTTCTCCCTCCTTTCTGGTTTGGCACGGGGCTTAACGGGCAAGATTGGGTTTCTCCCCATCGATTCCACCGCGTCGCCGCCGCATCGAATCGACTGTTTTACCCTATCATCAATTTTGCTTCCATCACGCGCAATTTTTCCGCCTCGCGATTGCTTCAGGGGTGGTAAAATCCGGTTGGGAGAGTGCGAGCTTGACTCGTTTTTCCTAGGGGGGAACGCCGCTTCCGAGGCTGGAGCCTGGGAACGAGTCTATCTGCAATATAATTGGCTGGCTTGCCACGCGGTTCTCCAACCCTCCCCCTATTCTACCGATCGCGCCGTTGCGGTTTGCGGGCGATAAATTTTTCCCACACTGCGATCGCGATTTATCTCGATCGCTAAATCTACCCACCGAGAATCGCTCACTAGCGGGTCAATGAATAATTCCGGATGCAAAGCTTTCCAGAAATACTTGACAAATTCCTCGATTTGTGCGTCGCTCATGCCCCCTTTGCCCAAGGCTCGCATTTCCCGTTCCGCCTGCATTCGCCACTGCAAACTGAGGCGATAATCTACCGGATACAACAGGATTAAACTATCTAAGCGCTCCCATAACGGTAAATACTCCCGCAAGCGCTGGTTTGTATCCCGGGCAAAGGCGCGATCGCCCTCGGTGACGATCGGGGACGGGGGGCGCTCGAATTGTGCGGACTCCACCGGGCGCACGCCGACAAACCATCCTTCAAATAAAACGATATCGGCGGGTTGGAGAATTTCCGGTTCCCGGCGATCGCCTTGTCCCCCCCACGCCGACTTATCAAAGCGCGGGACTCTCACCGATTCCCCGTCCGGAACGCGCAAGCGATCGAGCAGTTCGATGCCTAGCTCTACATCGTGCGTCCCCGGCGGTCCGCGCCACACCAAACGCGGATCTCGCACTTTTAACTGCTGTCTCTCGGCGTAGGTTTTATAGAGGTCGTCGATCGAAATGCCAATCGTGGAATATCCTAACTCTGCGAGAATGATAGTGAGTATTTTAGTGAGAGTCGTTTTTCCGGTGCCCTGTCCGCCCAAAATCCCTTGTATCCAGGGACGCCCCAGGCGATCGCGATCCGCTGCCAGATCCATAGCCAGAGGAATCCACAAGTGCCACAGGGTCTCTACCAGGCGATCGCCCAAGGGAAACTGCTGCTGCACTTGCGCCACCGTCGCTTCAAACAACCGCGATCGCGCCGCCAGTTTGTCCCCCACATTCTCCGCCGTCACCGCAAACGCCCGGGCGCGAGAAGCATCCGCCAATTCTTCTCGCACTAACCGGTCCCATGCTGCAGCATCGGGTTGCTTTCCCCTCGCCCATTCGGCTAAAATCTGCATCACCTCGATAGTGTTTTTCCTCATTTCCCCATCCCACGCGATCGACATCGGGCTTACGAACCCAAGGTAAAGGCTAAAATAAATAAATTGTAAATCAGGCCAATTTTAAATGCATTGAGACTTTGCGCCAGAAGCGATTGCTTCATTTTCTGGTACATTTTGTAAAAAAACCAGCTATAAACTTCCGTAAACACCAGCAAAACAGCCGCAACTACCGTATCTAAGTTAGCATTTTGTCCCGCAATCGTGGAAATTGCCGTACCCACAAAATTGCCCAACAAAAAGCTAATCGTCAGCAGCGAAATTCGCCGCCACGGGTTGCTTAACCCTTGCGACACTCCGGAAAGCGCCCCATTCAGCAGACTGCTCAAACGAGTATTTTGCATCTCTTATCCCCATTTATCGGTTTATGCTCGATTTCGATGATGACTTGACTCTTTAATTTAACCGATTTCACCCAAATGTTAAAGTCCTCCTGCAGTGAGGATAGCATTTCCTCGCCTCGGTTCCGGGGAATCCCCACGAGTTGCGGAGGATAGTAACGGTGAAGTTTGGCCAAAATCGCGATCGCCCGCCAGGGGATCCATGCTATCCTCCTTCCCGGGAAAAGGCGGTTAGAAACCTGAAGAATGCATTTTGCCCGGTGAATGTTATCCCTGTAAACTCCAAAGACATCGCCCCCAATTTTACCCCTTTGTAGCATAATTTTAAACCAGGGGGAATAGCCAATTGCCAGGGCGATCGCCCCGGTATTTGTGCCCGATTGGGTCATTTGCCTGCGCGGCGATCGCCCCTCACCAAACACACCGACTCACCCAGAAGAAACACAAATTATGTTCAAGGTCAATCAGTCAATGCGATGGATGTTAAATCACCGAGAACCACAGGGCGCGATCGCCTGGGCGCTGGGAATAATTTGGCTATTATTCATCGGCGCAATTGCCTTTTTGTGGAAACTCGGAGATGTAGGCTTAATTGACGAAACCGAACCGCTTTTTGCCGAAGCTGCCCGTCAAATGACCGTCACCGACGATTGGATTACCCCGTATTTTAATCAAGAAACCCGCTTTGATAAACCGCCGTTGATTTATTGGTTGATGGCGATCGCCTATCGCATTATTGGCGTCAACGAATGGGCCGTGCGATTGCCCTCCGCCTTATCGGCGATCGGATTAATGGCGCTTTTGTTCCTCACCCTGCGCTACTTTAGTTTCTCCCCCTCTCTACCCCTCTCCACCCCGCCCCACCAACCGCAAAAAAATACCCAACCTCCGGCATTAAAACCCTGGATTGCTGCAGGACTCGCTGCGGCAATTTGGGCATTAAATATTCAAACCATTGCTTGGGGACGCATCGGCGTTTCCGATATGTTGCTCAATGCATGTATGGGCGGTGGTTTGCTGGCGTTTTTCTGGGGATATGCGCTGCAAGACTTTCCCCCAGAAACCCTATCCGGAAAAACCGCTGATTATGCCCCTGCAGGGGAAGCAGAGAAACCGGATAAATCCTTAGCCTTTTGGTTGCGAAACCAAGGATTTTGGTATGGGCTATTTTATGTATTGATTGGATGTGCCGTTTTGACGAAAGGCCCGGTGGGAATTGTGTTACCCGGGTTAATTATTGGCAGCTTTTTGCTTTATGTGGGAAAATTTTGGCAAGTGGTGGGAGAAATGCGAATTTGGCGCGGGTTAGGGATTTTCCTGGCGATCGCCCTTCCCTGGTATATTTTAGTCACCCTCGCCAATGGGCAAACCTATCTGGATTCTTTTTTTGGCTATCATAACTTCGAGCGGTTTACCCGAGTGGTGAATCGTCACGGAGAACCGTGGTATTTTTACCTTGTGGTGGTGTTATTGGGATTTGCCCCTTGGTCCGTGTATTTGCCCGTAGCGATCGCCCGCTTGCGGTTAATTCAGCGCGATCGTCTGCGCCACCAACCCCGTTTTACTCATCTTGGTATCTTCGCTTTCTTCTGGTTTGCCAGTATCTTTGGGTTTTTTACCGTTGCGGTGACTAAACTCCCCAGCTACATCCTCCCCGCCCTTCCCGCCGCCGCCATTTTAGTCGCTCTGGTTTGGGCGGAATTTATCTTCAAACCCTCACCGGAAAGAGGAAACACCAATCGAAAAATGCCCGACGGATTCCAGATTTCCCTGATAGCCAATTGGGCATTAATTGCCATAATTGCCGGGGGTTTGTATTGGGTGTCCCAGACATTAGAACCGGATCCGGCGATGCCGAATTTTCCCGCAGCGCTGCAAGAATCCGGATTGGTATGGCGCGGGGTAGGGATTTTAATCGTCACCGCTGTTGTGGGGGTGCTGTTGTTACTGCGACGTCAAAACCGAGGGGCGATCGCGCTCAATATTGTCGGATTTATGGCCTTTTTTATCTTCGCCTTAATGCCCGTATATTTGCTAGTGGATACCCACCGCCAATTGCCCGTGCGACAACTGGCAGAAATTATCCCAGCGGTAAAGCAACCGGGCGAAGAAACGATTATGGTGGCGTTTGAAAAGCCCAGTTTGGTGTTTTATTCTCATCTCCCAATTTCCTTTTTCCGTCGGTCTACCGATACCCGCCGCTATCTTCAGCAAGTCGCCCAGGAAAATTCCACCCCACCGCAGGTTTTAATTGTGGGATATCCCAATAAAATTAAAGGGTTGGGACTGAGAGAATCTTATCAGTATCAGCTGTTAGCAGAAGCGGGAAACTATCGCCTGATTCGAGTAGACAAACAGTTATTTTTGCCCCAAAAAAACAGCGGCAATTAATCCGGGATTTTAACTGTGAAATTAGCCCGTATCGGCGGGCTAAGTCCGGATACCCCTTCACCTTTTTAGGGTGCGGGACTTTTTTCACCCATTCAAGTGGGGGTGAGTCGATTTGAGGGTTTGGTTAATCCGATCGAGCAACTCTTGCATCGAGAGAGAGGGGGGTAAAATGGCAGTAGAAATTTCCTGCAATACCACCTTAAGTGCCGGCATTTGTTCGAGGATAGAACGCGATTGTTTGGGCGAAGTTTCGCCTGTTGCGCTCAATTCTGGGGTGCGATCGAGGATTAAAATGGCCGGTTTTTCCGAGAGGCGGTTCAAACTCGTCAATGCATCGATCGCCCGGGGTTGGAGGGCATCAGAACCCAAACAAATTAACAGCAGATCCACAGTATGGTGCTGCAGTTGATGCAACACCTCCGACCAAGATCCGCCGACGATGCCTTTAAACCCAGCGGTTTGCATGTATTGAATCGCAGCTTGCAACCATTCATGGTGAGTCGAGTCAGGAGGGAGTGGTTCGGAACCATGAGAGGCGATCGCCCCAGAGACAGACTCAGAAGAAACCGGGGCGAATTCAGGCAAAGTGGAAATATCGATCGCCAAAATCGTGGGTTTCAAACCGATTCCCGCCGCCACTTCAATCGCTTGCAATAAAGCAGCCGGATCCAGGGAAGACTCCTGCCCCTCCCGGCGCGCCTTGTGACAATTCACACAGGGAAACACCGTCAGGCCCGGAACCTGCAAAGCGGCGTCGCTAGTGGGGCGATCGAGCGTCACCAAAGGAGTCGCAGCTAAAGCCGGATATTGGCTCAATTGTTCGATAAACGCTACTGGGTTGGGGTTCACCGCAGCGGTATCGAGCAAAATAGCATCTAAGTGCCACACCCGGGCGAGGATTTCAGCTTGTTCCAAATCATCCGCTTCCAGAACCCGATAATGATGATGAGCCAGTTGCGGGTGACTCCCCCAACCGAGCAAATGATTCAATTGAGAACCGAGGGTTTCGCTGCGAGTCGCGGGAGAGGAGAGCGTTTCCGACACCGCATCCGATTCCAGGGGAGACAGACACAAAATCGTCAGTTTCGTGGTTGGCGTCTGCGATCGCTCCTCTAGCACCGGTAGAGCATTCAACTTATCCAGACACTTCTGCAAAGAAGCCAACTTCACCGGCAAACTCAAACACCCATCCGCCCCAGCTTCTTTCGCCCGCTGCTTGTCCACCTCCGTCGCCATCACGATCGCCGGAATATGATGAGTGCGCTCATTGCCCTTGAGCAAGGTCAGCACATCCCATCCCGACAGCATGGGGAGCAAAGAATTGAGAAAAATCGCGCGCGGTTGCAGGCGACGGGCTTTTTCCAGCGCTTCCGTCCCCGCCCGGGCGATCGCCACCCGATAGCCCAACGCCGTCAGTTGCTCGGTCAGCTCCTCAATATAGCGCGGTACCGCTTCCACAATCAAAATCAGTCGGTTAGGTGGTGTAGCAGACTCTCCCAGGGCCGTGGTGGGTTGTGGCGGAGAAGGGGGCAGCAACAGGGTAAATTCGCTCCCCACCCCCTCCTTGGAAATAAACGACACATCCCCCCCATGCGCTCTCGCAAGGCGCTGCGTCAGCACCAGACCCAAGCCAGTTCCTTCAAATTGACGAGTCATGGGATTTTCCAGTTGTTGGAATTTTTGAAAGATTAAATGCTGCTTTTGCGCCGGGATGCCCATGCCCGTATCCCACACCGTAAAGGCTATCCAGCCTTCCCAGCGATTCACCTTCAGACCCAGGGTGCCCTCAGCGGGGGTAAATTTGAGCGCATTGGATAGCAGATTGTAAAGCATCTGGCGCAGGCGCAGTTCGTCAGCGATAATGATATTTAACCCCGCTTCGATGTCCACCGTAAATTGAGTGGCGGGGTCTTCCGGGTCAGCCGGGGAATTTGACGCCGCGCTAGAGGAGTCTTTTGCGGCTTCATGGAGGGCTTGCTCGAAGGCGCGATCGCACACCTCGGCAATTTGCACCGGCTCGAGCATCAGCTCCATCTGACCGCTTTCGATGCGGGTTAAATCTAAAATGTCATTCACCACATTCATCAGATGACGCCCACTTTGGTAAATCATCTGGGCGTAGCGCGCTTGGCGATCGTTTAGGTCTCCGAGGGTTCGTTCTTTCAGCAAGCTAGACAAGCCCAACACGGCGGTGAGGGGGGTTTTCAGTTCGTGACTGATGCAGGCGAGAAATTCGTCTTTCAGGCGATTGAGCTGCATTAAATCGGCATTTTTCGCCGCCAGTTCTTTGGCCACTTGCTGGCGATCGGTCACATCCTGCGCCAGAACTAGCCATAACCCTTCTCCGGGCAAGTTTCCCCCATCAATCCCCATACTGGCGGGGTCACTGGGGATAGACAGGGGAATTTTCTGCTCTCCAAGAGGCGGCGCGCGCAAGTTGGGATTCCACTGTTGATCGCCGGGGTGTTTGTGCCCGGATCTCAGTTGTGCGGGGCTACCGATAGGCGTAGCGCCTAGGGGGATTTTTACAAATTCCCACACCCGATCTGGGGGATTGGGCATCGGGCACATCCCCACGCTGTGTTCTTGGGGGATATCTGTGGCTTCCTCGGAAGGCGCTGTCGGGTCGTCGGTGGGTTGGCTTTCGACATGCAGTTCAAATTGCTTGCGCCATGCTTGGTTGTAGGATAGAACGTTCCCTTCGTCGGTTTGCAGTTTCATGGGTAAGGGAATTTCTTCGAGCAGTTCTGCTAGGGGCGGGAGTCTGTCTAGGGGATGGGCCAGGGCAACAGGTTGCAGCGGTGGGTCTTCCCCCGCATGGAACCGCAAAGAGGGATGTTGGGCGAGGTAGCCCAGCAAACGGGAACTATCGAGCAAGCCGAGGAATTTTCCCGCCCCATCCACTAATGCCCACTCCTGGGGGATTGGTTTGGGGGCGGATTGTGTTTGCAGTGCGTGCCAGAATTGGTTCCAATCCCGAGGGGCGCGCAGTTTCTGCACCGGAGCGATCGCCTCGGGATCCAGGGCAGATAGGGGTTGCTGCCACCAGGATTCTCTTGGGGTGGCGCTGTGCTGTTCCCTCTCCCGGCGCGATCGCCGATCGGTAGGTGGCGTTTGCGCTTCCATGAAATCGGGGAGTAAATGACCCCAGGAGATGATGCCCAAGGGAGCGTTTTCTTCGTTCACCACCACTAGGCGATCGGGGCGGGACTTTTGGTGGGCGCTGACCCGCCAGCGCTCCCACAACTCTGCTATACTGTCGTTCTGTCTGCAGACAAATGTGGGTTGAGTGAATTGTTCGAGCAACAGGGAGGTGATGGACATCGCTATCGAATTGAGGTTTGAGGTTTAAGAGGACAAAGATCGGGCGATCGAAGCAGGCAATGGCGTCGCCATCGGTTCGCGCGCGGCACATGCAAACCCATTCGCACTCGGGATGAATCGCGCACCTGTCGGGGTGAAGATTGTTCCGTCTAAAATGTCAATTTTACCTGTTGGGTTATTGGTGGATGTCTTCTGTCTGGACCAGTCGGTTTAGAAGACGAACCCACGGAGGGCAAAAATACCCCTTTTCGCCTGTTTCCCGGTTGAAATGGGGCTGTATTCCCCCTCAACTGGTGTCCGCCCTCGGGGCAACCCTGACTTTCTCAGGGCTGTGTTTTCCCCCACAATGGGGCGCGACGCCTCCTTCTGGGTTCCACTGCTACAACTTAATTATGGATCTCGATCGCCCTAGGGAAGTGCAAATTGCGATTACCGAGAATCGGCGTAAAGCCCCCGGATTTATCCGTGGGGATATAAGCCGAGCGACTGACCCACGGTTCCCCCAC
>NZ_JAJENT010000804.1:0-11950 GCF_035615515.1 Phormidium sp. CCY1219 | reverse complement strand
CACATCATCCCAGAAACCCTAGGTGGAAAGGATGAATACAAAAACCTCCAACTTCTCCATAGACATTGCCACGATGTAAAGACTGCCACCGATGGTAGCCTCGGTACTTATGACAAAGGCCAAGTTGTTGAGTCCCCGGATGAGGTGAAAGTCTCAAGTCCGGTTTTGGAGACGAGTAGTTCTGGTGACGGAATTGCTTAGTTTAACTTTGAGGAGCGAAAACTGGAAGGGGGGCGATCGCGGCGTCACCCGGAAGGCAAGTCAGAGAGACTCGCCATCCCGGGAGAACCGGAAGGGATGTATCCCCGCTCGTGGATCCATCGACGACTCCTTCAACCTTCCGCCGACTTTTTGCCAACGTGTTAAGAACTTTAACCAAATGTAGAGAGTTGTAGAGAAAGTTGAAGTTAGATTTCGCCCTTGCTCCGAGAGGTCAAACATCGGGAGGATCTGGCTAAAAGAAATGTGACCAACTTGTTAAGAAAATATTAATGAGTTGACAGTTTCTCCGGGTTCGTTTACAATAGAAAATGAGTTGGAAAATAAAAAGCAACTCAACCCGTTGGTTTGGCAAAGAGAACCGACAAATAACAAGCATTCAGACAAGAAAAGCTGGGATCGACTATGTTTGTGCCCAATGAGAGTAGAGAAACTCAAGAGGCCATTGGTTCCCGAGCAATTCCGATGAAATCTATCAAAAGGAGGATGGCAAATGAGTACCATCACTCAACAGAGACCTGAATTCAATATTGCCAGTTTATGGGATCGATTTTGCGACTGGATTACCAGTACGGAAAATCGGATTTATATCGGTTGGTTTGGCGTGCTGATGATTCCGACGTTATTAGCCGCTGCCACCTGTTTTATCATCGCCTTTATTGCCGCTCCAGGCGTAGATATGGAGGGGATTCGCGAACCGATCGCCGGTTCGATTTTAGCCGGAAACAATCCGATTACCGCTGGGGTGGTACCCACTTCTGCAGCCGTGGGCTTGCACTTATATCCAATTTGGGATGCGGCGAATATCAACGAATGGCTGTATAACGGCGGTCCGTATCAGTTCATCGTGCTGCACTTCTTGATTGGGGTATGGTGCTACCTGGGACGACTGTGGGAACTGAGCTATCGGTTAGGAATGCGTCCGTGGATTGCGATCGCCTATTCGGCCCCGGCGGCGGCGGCGACGGCAATTTTCCTAATTTATCCCATCGGTCAAGGAAGCTTTTCCGAAGGCATGCCCCTGGGAATTTCCGGCACCTTCCACTATATGTTAGGCTTCCAAGCGGATCATAGTATTCTGATGCATCCGTTCCACATGCTGGGTGTTGCCGGGATTTTTGGCGGTGCCTTACTCAGTTCCTTGCACGGTTCCTTAGTGGCTTCTACCTTAGTTCGAGAAACCACCTATTTAGAATCGACCAATCATGGATATAAATTCGGCCAAGAAGAAACCACCTACAACCTGTTTGCGGGACACTACGGCTTCTTAGGTCGCTTAACGATTCCGGAATGGGGTTTGAAAAATAGCCGTTCGATCCACTTCTTAATTGCGGCATTACCGACGATTGGGATTTGGTTTGCGACCCTCGGCATTGGCGTGATGTCCTTTAACTTAAATGGGTTTAACTTCAATCACTCCATTCTCGATAGTGCCGGTCATACGATCCGCACCGATGCCGATATTCTGAATCGAGCGAATCTAGGCATCCAAGCGATGCACGAACCGAACGCACACAATTTCCCCCTGATTCTCGCCGGTGGTGAATCCGTGCCAGTAAGCTTCGATGTTCCTTCGATTTCTAGCGTAGAAAGTTAGAGTTATCTCAGCAAGAGTTGAATGAAAAGCGTTCCTTTGATAGGGACGCTTTTTTTGGTTTGAAGAACGAACGGGGGGTATTGGGCGATCGCAGATGGGGGGATAGGGAAGGGGAGTTTCTGCAAGGAGTGGTGACGGAACTCAGGGGGTTGAGGAATCTCGGACAAGAAAAGGGTGAAGCGAGGAGTTTGCAGGAGTGGTTTGTGATAATTAATACAATATAACCGCTTAATTGTTTGGATACTAAGACCTGCTGGCAAGTGACAAAAAGATGAACAACCCGGATGAGTTAAGACCATTAAGGGATCCCTTTGAAACGGTGGGATTACCATCGCAAGCGTTGCTAGAGGATTTGCATCGCAAGTATCGCGATTTGGACGAGGGGAAAGTGGCGGATTTTCTCCCGGAATTGGCGCAAGCGAATCCCAATTGGTTCGGGATCTGTGTGGTGACGGTAGATGGAAAGGTTTACGAGGTGGGGGATAGCGATCGCCTGTTTTCGGTTCAGTCGATCTCGAAACCGTTCGTGTACGGACAAGCTCTAGAAGACTGGGGCCAAGAGTATGTGTTAACTAAAGTCGGGGTGGAACCAACCGGGGAAGCGTACAATTCGATTTTAGAGCATGAGGAAATTGCCGAGCGCGATTACAATCCAATGGTGAATGCGGGGGCGATCGCCACTACCAGTTTGATTAAGGGGAAAACCCTCGGCGATCGCAAAGCGCGGTTGTTGGAGATGTTTGCCCGGTATGTGGGTCGCCCGGTAGACATCGATCCGAGGGTTTATACCTCGAAGAATCACAACAATAACCTGAATCGGGCAATGGCATATTTGATGCTGACTTTTGGCACGATTGAGGGAGATATTGAGGAGGTTCTGGATTTATATTGTTACCAATGTTCCCTCTCGGTTCACTGCAAAGACTTGGCGGTGATGGCGGCAACATTGGCGAATGGCGGTGAGAATCCCCTGACGAAAGAGCGGGCGATCGCCCCCGAGTCGGTGAAAAACCTGCTCAGCGTCATGTACACCTGCGGGATGTACGACTTTTCCGGACAGTGGGCGTATCAGGTGGGGTTGCCCGCCAAAAGCGGTCTGGCGGGGGCAATTTTGGCAGTGGTGCCGAATAAAATGGGGATTGCGGTGTTTTCGCCGCCCCTGAACGAGCGCAATAAGAGCGTGCGCGGGGTGAAAGTGTGCGAGGAACTCTCGTACCAGTTGAATCTGCATATTTTTCAGGGAATTTCTCGGGAGTCGCCGAGTGAATTGCAAGGGAGTGCAGATGCTGAGGAAATCCCCAGCGATCGCTTGGTGTCCGAGTACATGCGGAGTGGTTCCCCCTCACCGGCAGAAAGCGAAGCAACCCTGAAAGAGGCTGAGGCGATGGAGCGCCTACAGTTAGTGAGTTCTCCATTTCAGGAGTTTTTGAAAGCGCTACATGAGAAATATCTGCCCCTGCGCGACGGTCGCATCTATGTGAGCGAACCGGGTTTGGTGGATATCGAGCGCGATTGGTTTGGCATTTGTGCGGTGACGGTGGAGGGGGATATTTATGCCGTGGGCGATTTCGAGCGGCCTTTTTTGATTCAGTCTATCTCCAAGGTGTTTGTGTACGGGATGGCCCTGGAGGATCGCGGTCGCGATTACGTGCTGAGTAAAGTGGATGTGGAACCCACCGGAGACGCTTACGATTCTATTCTGAAGGTGGAGGAACGTTCCAAGCGACCTTACAATCCGATGGTCAACGCCGGTGCGCTCGCTACCAGCAGCTTGATTCATGGCGGTGGCCCCGCTCAACGGCTGATTCGCGTGCTGCAAATGTATAAAAAGTATGTCGGCCATGAAGTGTTTGTGGATACCCCAACCTTGGTTTCCGAACAAACCTGCGGCGATCGCTCTTGGGCCACCGCTTACCTGCTGCGACATTTCGGAATGCTCGAAGGCGACCTCCGTCAAACCCTCGACCTCTACCTAGAACACTGTTCTGCTATTGTGAACGCTCGCGATTTGGCCATGATGGGCGCAACCCTTGCCAACACCGGCATCAACCCTCTTACAGGGACAAGAGCAATTAAAGCCCAATACGTGCGAGATTTGCTGAGCGTTATGTGTACTTGCGGCATGTATGATTTTGCCGGGGAATGGATGTATAAAGTAGGAATTCCGGCAAAAAGTGGCGTCGGTGGCGGCATTATTGCTGTGGTTCCCGGACAGATGGGAATTGCCGTTTTCTCCCCTCCGTTAGACAAACGCGGCAATAGCGTGCGCGGGATTAAAGTGTTTCAGGAACTTTCCGAGCGCTTTGGGCTGCATATTTTCGATCCCCTCACCTCGATTGATATGTTGCGAAAGTGGACGCGAAAATAACCCCCCTACATCCCTGCGGTTATCGAAACTCCGCCTGCATCCGCAGGCGCTTTATTTTGCTTTTCCAACCTGCGCTAGGAGGAATTTTCCACTCTACACGTGAGTGTCATTGCGATCGCGATCGCCACCTGCTTTTTCCCCGAGAAACTATGGGCAAACAATAGCTATAATAGGGGTAAAAGAATGACAAAGCGAGGGATAATATGAAAGCGATCGATGTTGGATCTTGGCCGGCTAACCTGTCTTTGAGACGGGAGGACATGTATGAATAATGGCTCCAAAGCCGTGTTTCTCGATACCAATATTTTGGTCTATGCCAGTATTCCCGAAATGTCCAGGATTTTAATCTAATGTCCAAGATTTTAATCGATTTTCCCAGTTGATTCCCGTCGTCCCCCCGATCGCACCGGGCGAGGGATAAAAGTCTTGCCCGGAGGTGTGAGGGAGACCCTTGCACCTTCAACCGCATTTTCAAACTGCGATCGGGTAAAATGAGTCAAGTAGAACCTTTCAATCCAGTAGCGAATCTTTCGCCGAAACTTGGGTGAGGGAGTCTTTGTCAACGGCATCGGCGATCGCCTCCATCACTCCTCAAAAATGCCCCAGAAAACGCGACTATTATGGAAGAACTATTCGACCTGAAACAAAAGCTCCTGCAAGGCGACATAAAAGGCTCCTTAGCTATTGTTGAAGAACTCGAAGAAATGGGACTCAAAGACATCATCAAGACGATTCGCAGCTATGCCGTCATTCTGCTGCTGCATCTGATTAAACAGCAAGCCGAAAATCGAACGACTCGTTCTTGGGAGGTCTCGATTCGCAATTCAGTGCGGGAAATTCAACGAGAAAACAAACGCCGGAAAGCGGGAGGTTATTATTTAACCGATGACGAGTTGCTAGAAACTCTGGAAGAAGCCTATCTAAATGCAATTGATGAAGCCTCTTTAGAAGTGCAAGAGGGACGCTATGAAAGCCACGAATTAGAACAAATGGTTAATCGAGAAGAAATCATCCATCGCGCCCTCGGGTTAATTATGCCAGAGCGATCGGAATAAATCAAGACCGCGATGAAACCGAGGCAAAATATTTTACAAAAACTGTAAGGTGGTGTGGGAGTCCTGAATAAATCAAGACGGCGATAAAACCGAGCAAAAATATTTTATAATAGTGGAGGAATAGAAGAGTCGAGAAACTGATGGGTCGCACACCGACAATTACCTTTGACCGAGGCACCTTGTTGCTACATCCACCACCGCGAGGCAAAGCTTGGATTGACTTTGCTACCTGGGACGATCGCGTGGAAAAGTTCCGCATTCCGGCAATTTACTATCGTCCCTTGATCGAAGCGCTGAGAGCGGAAAACAGCGATTTTATCGACGAGGCGAAAGGGTTTGAACCCCTAGAATTGGTTCCCAGGGTTGAAATGCCACCCTATCCGCACCAGCAGGAAGCACTAACGGCGTGGAAGCATGGGGGGCGTTGGGGAGTGGTGGTGTTGCCCACGGCGGCGGGAAAAACCTATTTGGCGCAATTGGCAATGCAGGCGACCCCGCGCACTACCCTAATCGTGGTGCCGACACTGGATTTGATGCATCAGTGGTACGCTCACTTAGATGCGGCATTTCCCGATGTAGAGGTAGGATTGTTAGGTGGAGGGTCGCGGGATAAAAGCCCGATTTTGGTAGCTACGTATGACAGTGCCGCGATTCATGCAGAAACCTTGGGCAATCGCTATGCTTTCATCGTGTTTGACGAGTGCCATCACTTGCCCACAGATTTTAATCGCGCGATCGCCGAATACTCCATCGCCCCCTATCGACTGGGTTTGACCGCTACGCCAGAGCGCTCCGATGGCAGACATGCGGATCTCAATGGGTTAATCGGTCCACAAGTATATCGCAAAACGGCAGAGGAACTGGCAGGCGGCGCACTAGCAGACCATGAAATCGTCCAAATTAAGGTGAAGCTCTCCAAAATAGAGCGCGATCGCTACAATCAATTAATGACAACCCGCAACGATTTTTTAAACGCCTCAAAAATCTCCCTTCGTGGCATTAAAGGGTGGCAAAAATTCGTCAGAGCTTCCGCGCGATCGCAGGCGGGCCGACGCGCCATGTTAGCACACCGAGAAGCCAAAGAAATCGCCCTGGGGACCGATGGTAAAATGCGCGTTCTCGCCGACTTACTCGCCCAACATTACCCCGAGCGACTCTTAATCTTTACCGCAGATAATGCCACGGTTTATCGCATTTCTCAAGACTTTTTAATTCCCGCCCTCACCCATCAAACGCCGGTGAAAGAACGGCATGAAATTCTCCAACGGTTTAAAAGTGGAGAATACAACACCATAGTCGCTTCTCATGTCTTAAATGAAGGCGTAGACGTCCCCGATGCCCGCGTGGCCATTTTGCTCTCGGGCACTGGTTCGGCACGGGAGTACATTCAACGCTTAGGAAGGCTTTTGCGAAAAGGAACCGACAAAAATAAACGGGCAATTTTGTATGAAGTGGTTGCCGAAGATACGGCAGAAGAAGGTACATCAAAGCGCAGACGCGCCGCCACAAAACGACCCAAACCGCAAAAACAAAAGCCCGTGAAAAAGCCGCAGCGCAAATCTGCGAATCTGGAGGTTTTACCGGGTTCATCTTCCCCCAGTTTACCGCCGCAAAAACCGATTTATGGGGTGGAAAAACGCAGCAGCAAACGCGCTGCGGAGTCAGGGAAAAAATGGAACGATTCGGAGTCTAAATATCGGGAGAATCCGGAAGGAGATAGAAGTCAGGAGAATCAAGAGGAGGGAACAACCCCAAAGGATTCTGAGTCTAATTCTAAACCGGATCGAACCTAGGGGTTAAAATAATGATGAAATTTTCTCGATTGTCGCTAATTAGCAGTGGGTTAGCAGGCATTGTTGCGATCGCCGCTTTCACGCCCATCAGCAGTGCGGTGCGCGGTCAAGAACCGATTGACTGTGCCTTGGAACAAGCTCAAATGGTGGATAGCCAATTGTTTGAATTGCGCGATCGCCTGCAACAAACTGCCAATGCTGGTAACATAGAAGAAGCTGCCGAATTACTCAGTCAAGGGTTGCGCTTGATGCAGCGGTTGCCCAATGATGGGAATAAAGCGAGTATATTCGCCGAACTCGTCAATGGGTTCCAGGGTCAACCGAGTTTGGTGGAACAAACTGTCACTCAATTTGTGGCAACGGGACAACCCGAGAAAGCGCCTGCTGTGCTGGCATATGCCTTGCAGGTGGCGCAAGGTTTAGATGCAGAACATAGCGTTGTGAAAACGCGCTCCTTAGCGGCGATCGCCGGCTGGTACGCCCAAATGGGAGAGGGCGATCGCGCTGCGGATATACTCTCACAAGCTCGGCAAAGCGAAATTGGCATTCGCGGGAGCGAGTTTAAAGCCAAAGCACTCAGCGAAATTGCCCGCGCTTATATTGCGATCGCTCGATTTGAATCGGCGTCTGAAATCCTCTTTGAATCTTTGCGACAAGCGCAGTTGGTGAATTATCCCAATTCCTTTCGCAAAGCCTCGGTTTTCCAACCAATTGCGGTTTATTTTGCCAAAATTGGAGAATTTGAGCGGGCACTGGAGATTGCCAGAGATATTGCAGATGAGAATTATCAAAGCGAGACTTATGCCGAAATTGCCCTGGAATGTGCCAAGCAAGGAAAGCTGAAATCCGCCTTACAAATTGCCGAAGCGATCGCACTTGTCGATCGAAAAGCCGATGCCCTCGCCGAGATTGCCGATGCAGGGCAAAAAGCCGGAGAATCGGATGAGAAAATAGGGGATATTTTGGCAAGGGGGCTACAGGTTGCCCAAACTATTGAAGATAGTCACACCCAAAGCAGGGCGATCGCGAAAATTGCCCTGCAATATGCCAAATCCGGATACCGCGATCGGGCAGTGACTCTCACCGAATCGATAAATTTTGCCGATATCAAAGCAAAAAACCTGGGGAAAATTGCCGTTTTTTATGCTAAAATAGGAGAACGCCAGAAAGCCCTTCAACTGGCGATTAATGCCCTCGAATCAGTGGCTGCTATTTCAGACAGTTATCAGCAATCATTTCTGCTCCAGGAGATAGTTCCCGAATACTTGAAGTGGCAACTGTACCCAGCGGCGATTCAGGGGGCGCAACAGATAGAATCGGTGGAGAGACAAAGAATCCTGTTGCAAGAAATTGCTATCAACGCCGCAGAAAATGGGGAATATAATATCGCCGTGGAAGCTGCTGAAATCCTACCGAGTAACTTAGCTGCACTGGCGGTTGAGTATCAAAATGGCGGGGAAACCCAACGGGCTGGCGAGTTATTGCAGCAAGGAATAGAAACAGCAAATGCCCTGGAATTGCCCGATGCAAAATTCGACCTACTGGCGGCGATCGCCCTCGCATATGCCCAAATCGGACAGCCAACCAAAGCCGAAGAATTATTTTCCCAAGCCCTAGAGTTTGCCAAAAACAATGTAGGGGACGGTTCGTATATTTGGACAACCGTTTTTCAGCGCTATTTGCAAGCCAAAGAATACGATTTGGCCGAGAGAATTGCCAAATCAATAGCAGATAAATCGTTTCAAGATACAGCGTTAAGAGAGTTGGTCACAACTTATTTAGCAGCAGGCGAAGAAGCGGCTGCATTTCGAGCGATGGAGGCGTTTGCACAACCGCAGCCAAAGGTGAGGCTGTTGTTAGATATTGCCGATAACGCGATTCGATCTGGGAAAACAAATCGGGCGTTAGACATGTTGGATATTGCTTTTCAAGTGGCGCGCAGGGTTCCCGGTCCGGAATCGAATATGTTGGTGTTTAAAGTGCAGATGGATGCTGAGGGGAATATCTTGCAATCCACCGAGATAGAAGATCCGGAAGACCGAGGGAGCTTTTATGAGGAAATTGCCCTCAAATATGCACGACTCGGACGGGATAACCGCGCCTTGGAAGTCGCTGCAGCGTTAGAAGAAACCGCCACCCGCGATCGCTTGCGCCAGCGACTAAGCTGTTATCGGTAAAATCGGCGATCGGGGAATTTTATAAAAATTTCAGCCCAGGTGATTGCCTGGGCTGAGTTTATTCGCTATCTTAGGAAAGAGAAACCTTTAACGCAAATCGGATTATGGTTCATCAGGATTACATCACCCTTGCAACCGAGGGTAACGGCGATATGCACGACGTCACCGATTCCGTGAATACAATTGTCAAAAAATCCGGCATTCAAGTTGGAATGGTTAATATTTTTAATATTGGCAGTACCGCCGCGATCGGTACGATTGAATTTGAACCCGGACTGCAGCAAGACCTGCCGGAAATTCTCAATAAACTGATTCCCCCCAGTCGAGATTACGGTCACGAACAAACCTGGCATGATGGGAATGGACATTCCCACTTACAAGGCACCTGGTTGGGACCTTCGCTTACCGTACCCGTACAAAATGGGAAGTTAGAGTTAGGCACCTGGCAACAAATTTTTCACCTTGAATGCGATGTAAAACCCAGGAATCGCAAAATCAAGGTGACGATTTATGGAGAATAGCGGCAATTATAAGTTGCAGTAATTTAGCAAAGCCCGCCTGCGCGGGCTAATTTAAACGGGAATTAATGAGGAAAAAGTATGTTACCATCCGACTTGCTCAGTTACCGCCAAAATGGGGAAACAATTGTTCCGAAACGATTGGATATAAATCGCACAAATCTGGCGATCGCTGCTGAATTGATAGACTGTTTTCAACAAGCCCAAGGGCGCACCCAAGGCGAACTCGATCGCCAATTACAAGACATCGAAGGCGAGGGAACCGACTACCGCATCAAACGCGGACTCGCCCACATTCTCAAAAGCAACTTAAGCACCTTTGAAGTGGTTTCGCCTCTCGATCCGATCGCATTGCGCCAGCGCGTTTTTACTCAGTCCGCGCAAACCGTCCCCAGCACATCATCCACCCAACGTACCCTGGAAAAACTCGCCACCGAACTCAGCCAAGAATTAGAACGAGAAGTCATTCCCGCCCAGATACAAGCCGGAATTTATGCCGATCTAAACGAGAATAAAATCCTCACCGAATTTGACGCGCCGACGCCCGAAGCGCTGCTGCATCGGTATAATCTCTCCCAAGTGCAAGGCGTATTTTATCGCGCCACGCACATCCAAATCAACGCCCATCGCAACGATCCTGGTGAGTATAAACTGTTATTTCGCTATTTAAAATTATTTCAACTGATGGCCTACATCGAAGGCGACGCCGATCGCGGCTTTACCATCACCATTGATGGTCCTACTAGCTTGTTTAAACCCAGTACCCGTTACGGATTGGCCCTGGCTAAAATGCTCCCTGCATTGCTGCATGTCACCAAATGGAGTTTGCACGCCACCTTGCAAAGTCGCGATACTTATACGGGGAACTGGAAAACTGGACGATTTAGCCTCAATTCCGATTGTGGATTAGTCAGTCACTATCCTCCCGGCAAACCTTATGATAGCATGTTAGAAGCTTCCTTTGCCAAGCGCTGGGCATCCACAAAAACCGAGTGGAAATTAGAACGCGAAGTGGATTTAATTCCAATTCCCGGTAGCGTCATTATTCCCGATTTTCGCTTAGTTCATCCCGACGGACGCACCTATTTACTCGAAATTGTCGGCTATTGGCGTTCCGAGTATTTGCAAAAGAAATTCGCCCAAGCCAGAAAAGCACAACGCCACGATTTAATCTTAGCCGTTTCCGAACGGTTAAACTTGGAAAAAGCTGGGGTCAATGTCAAAACTGTTTCCGTACCCATTGTTTGGTTTAAAGAAAAGTTGCAACCGAAGCAGGTGTTAGCCGTTTTGGAGGACTAAAAAGCGTTGCGCCTGACGCGCCACGAATCACTTTTTTGTAGTTTAGAGTTATTGATTTTTAAATGTCATGGTATCGGATAATACGAACTTACAAATTATGGAATTGCCCGAGGTGAAACATCCGGATTTTGAAGGAGCTTTGCAAATCTATTTACATGCTTTTCCAGCTAGCGAAAGACAACCGACAGCAGTAGTTAAAAACCGACTTAAAAAGCAGCTTTACCAATGGCTAATCGGCAAACTGGAAAACAAAGTGGTTTGCATTGCGTTGTTATACCCTTTGAAAAATACTGACTTTGTATTGCTGGACTATCTGGGAACTGACAAAGCCTACCGAGGTCGAGGAATTGGCGGTCAATTCATGGGAGAAATTTTACAAAACCTGGCGAATATTAACAAATACTTACTCATTGAAGTCGAGCATCCCGCTTCTGGAGAAAATCAAACAGACAGAAAAAGGCGGGTGAAGTTCTATCAACGACTAGGGGCAAAAATTCTCAAAAATGTCCCCTATCAATTGCCTCCTTTCTCGGGAAATGTGTCGATAGAGATGCTATTAATGATGCTGCCCGAGTACCCCGGAGGCCAATTACCGGGCAGTCTGGTGAAACAACTCATTCAGCAGATATATGGGGAAGTTTACGATCGCGACGCGGGAGATGCGCTGTTAAAGTCTTTTATTCATCAGGTTCCGGATTCTGTGGAGTTAATTTAAACGGGATATCCTGCTTCAACTGGCAACAGCGATCGCTCCTAACTCATTTCAATACTTCTCTATTAAATATGGTACAATTAACATGGTTCTTAAGCAAACAGAAGTACGATAGAGTATAGGCCATTTCAACCCAATCGCTATGGCTTATGATAACTTGTGCAAATTTCTGGCAGAAAAATACCCAGAGCGCTTTGCTGCTTGGATACTGG
>NZ_JAJENT010000803.1:0-204 GCF_035615515.1 Phormidium sp. CCY1219 | reverse complement strand
TCAGTCAAAAGGTCGATAAGCTGAGTAGTGATAAGTGTAAGCGCAAGTCCTAGTTGGGGTGAGATTGAGTCAGAAGCAAATGCCTACCTGTAATGGGTATGGATAAGCTGACGGACTCAGGCTAATCAAACTGTAAAGTGAACAGTAGCAGTCAAAATGGCGATAGCGAGAGACAAGACTACGAACAACGCATGGAATACCATC
>NZ_JAJENT010000802.1:0-51572 GCF_035615515.1 Phormidium sp. CCY1219 | reverse complement strand
TGCAATGCTTTAATTGCGTAAGCCAAACCCAGCATTTATCCAGATTCACCCTTGACAAACAAGAGTAGCATGGGGTATAATGAAGCCGTAGGCGCAGGCAGGGCGTATGTGCAATGCTTTAATTGCGTAAGCCTCCAGCAAGCAGGTGAGGGTGGGTTCCACCCGATCGCCCCCGGGGGTGGGGGGATGCAATTTAAGGGTTTAATACTCGTAGGGATTTTTCGGTTTGGGAATTTCGCGAATCGAACTCGGGAGAATCACCAACTGACGACGGTCCGCCAAGGTTTCCGTCATCATCTGACCTTCCACCTCGATCCAAGTGTCTGGAGGATAGGCGTCGCGACTTTGGGACAGTTTCACCGGCAAACCAACCGGATAGGCATCGGCGGCACAACAGGTGATGATAAACCGCGCCACCAGGAGATATTGCTCTGGGAGTTCCGGTTCGGGCAGATGAATGACAAAGCCTTGCACCTTGACTTTTTGACCCGCATATGCATCCGGTTCCGGATAAACGGCTAAGGTACGAACCCAATCGATGAGCGATCGCTCCTCCGGTTTGACAGAAGCGGTAAACGCCTGGGGTTGCACGCGGGTGACAGGCAAAAAGTCATTCACGCTGCGCTGCAGGGCTTTTTCGCTGGCAAATACACTGGGACTGATAATAAAGCCCAAAATTGCCGCAAACAACAGCAATCCGGAACTCCATCCCGGGGCAAAGAGAGTAATATGCTGTTCGTTACTTTGAAACGTCTCCCGCGCGGAATTGTTTCCCCCTCCCGGGAACATCCCCTGGCGATCGAGTAAATCTTTTGCTTTAATACTGCCTACAATTAGCAGCGCAATCCCACCGAGAACCGTTAGGGCAAAATAGTTGGGGTGAATGAGGATATTTAATTCTCCCGTTACCCGATATTTGAGCAGCAAAATACCCCAAGCCAAAATTGCCAGAACATCAATCCAAGGGACAAACCGAGAGAACCGAGAAGAATTAGAACGACGAACAACCATTGTGCAGTTTTGCGGGTAGAGGTGCCAGTGCAGAATTGAGGATAAATTGCTGGGAAACACAGCCGAAATCCTGGAGTGTTGCACAGAGTTTTTGCAGAGAGTTACCGCTGAATTTATGCCCGGAAAAGGCAGTGGGGAAGTCAGCAGGCGGAAGGAATTAGGCGATTTTTAGATTATAAGCCAAGGTTAAGAAGAAGGTTAATTGTGCTGCGAGAATTAGGATATAAGCGATAGGTTTGGGTTTGAAAATCCACAACATCAGACCGATCGCCTTCAGGTCGATCATCGGACCGAACACCAGAAATGCCAGCAAAGAGCCGGTGGTAAAGGTAGAGGCGAAAGACAGGGCAAAAAAGGCATCCACCGTGGAACAAATCGAGACCACCGTTGCCAGGACGAGCATTGCCAGAATTGAAGTAACCGGACCTTGACCCAAGCTGAGGATAATTTCGCGCGGGACAGCCACTTGCACGATCGCCGCGATCGCGCTTCCCAGGACCAGCACCCCGCCGAGTTCGCGCAATTCCGCCATTGTATTATCCACAAACAACCGCCATCGGCGAGCGTCGATCGGATATTTTAGGGGTAATTTGCCCATCCAGCCCTTGGGCGGTGCGGCGGTAGCGGATTCCACCGGGGGCAGGGTAGCGGTATCCAGGCGCATGGGTTTGCCCGGTTCTCCCAATAAGAAAGTCCCCGACTGCAACAGGGGGGAGTCGGAAGCGATCGCCGCTTTTTCCCGTTTCGGCGCAGCTTTAGGAATCGCGCGCACCACACTGGGTTGTAAAATGGGTTTTAAATCCTCTTGGGCGCTGAAGACCCAGCCGATAATCGTGGCAATTGCCAGGGAAAAGACCACTCGCAGCACCACCATTTCCGGGCGATCGCGAAAGGCACTCCAGGTAGACCAAATCACGATCGGGTTCACCGTCGGGGCCGCCAGGAGAAACCCGATCGCCACCGAAGAAGGCACCCCCTGCATCAGCAAGCGACGCGCCACCGGAACGTTTCCGCACTCGCAGACGGGAAACAGAAAGCCGATCGAGCTGCCGATAAAGGCTCCCAGGAGGGGATGGCGCGGTAACTTCGCAAGCAATTGGCGCTCGTCTACAAACAGCAGCAGCAAACTCGAGAACAGGACTCCGAGCAGCAGAAAGGGCATTGCTTCGACGAGCAGACTCATAAAGAGCGTAAAGGCGTTGTGTAGTTGATTCATACGGCCTATGTTTCGCAGTGAGGAACTGGTTTGAGGGATCCGAACCATCAGCGCTCCGATCCCTCCAAGGGGAGCTAGCGCCAGCACCCTGGATCCAAACACCCCCCGCATCGCAAAGCGGCATTCGGATGTTAGGCAGACCACATCATAACAATATACAAGCTCAAGTGGTACGTCCGCCGTTGCCTGGATTGTCCGCCACGCGATCGCCCTTTCCGGACAATCCAGGGTCAAGACTTAAGAAAAGGTTAAATTTGTATTAATAAATAGTAATATTCAGGGGGCAACGCACTATCAGAAATGCTAAAAAAAATGACAGAATTGAGGAAAAATGTTGCTAATGATTAAAAAATATTTATTAAATGTTGCAATTAGCGGGGGAATGTTTAACATATTAGTATCTAAATTCTCTCGCTCCCTCGAGGGAGCCACGCAGACGGAACGGTTGCAGCTTCTCTGCGCGATCGCAGTCGAAAAACGGCCATAGATTCCCTGGCGATCGCGATCGCCTCCCGGCTAGACGCGATCGCGAGCAAATGCTTCTACTTCCACCGAATGATGAATGATGAGCGCTCATCAATTTCTGGCGATAACTTCTGGAGAGTCTACAATGTCGAGTGCTTCCCCTACTGAAAATTCCTTTTTACTTTCCTCGCGAGTGCAAAGTCAACCCTTACATTTAGAATCCAGCCTGAAAGAACTATCGCTTTATGACTTTCAAGTAGAATCGTCATTAGGCGGGCGCGAAATTGCCGAAGCGTTTAATGCAAATCCCCTGTTACCGGGAGTCATCCTCATCGAATCCGGCGAACTATTGGGGATGATATCTAGGCGGCGATTTTTCGAGCATATGAGTCGCCCCTACGGGTTGGAGTTATTTCTCAAACGACCCATCAAAACTTTGTATCGGTTTGCCCGTACAGACTCTTTGATTTTTTCCAGTTCCGCCACCATTGTCGCCGCCGCCCAAGGAGCCTTGCATCGATCGCCGGACTTACTTTACGAACCCATTATCGTAGACATGGGGTTGGGTAGGTATCGATTGCTCGACGTTCACCAGTTACTCTTAGCCCAGTCAAAAATTCACGAATTAGCCACGGAATTATTGCAAAAACTCTATCGCGATTTAGCACTCGCCAACCAACAATTAGAACGGCAAGCCAGTTTAGATGGGTTAACTCAAGTCGCCAATCGCAGAAGATTTGACAGTTACTTAAAGCAAGAATGGAGCAGAATGATGCGAGAAAATGCGCCGTTATCCATGATTTTATGCGATATCGACTTTTTTAAGCTTTATAACGACTCCTACGGGCATTTAGCCGGCGATCGCTGCTTACAACAGGTGGCCCAGCGTTTGCGCGAGGCGGTTCGGCGTTCCGCAGATTTAGTGGCCCGCTATGGCGGCGAAGAATTTGCCGTGATTTTGCCCCATACCCCCCCTGCCGGTGCCCTCACCGTCGCCGAACAGATCCGCAAACAGGTCAAAGGGTTAAATATTGCCCATCGCCAGTCCCGGGTTTGTTCTACCGTCACCCTGAGTGTAGGGGTAGCGACAATGATTCCGACTTGCAAACATACTCCCGAAACCCTCGTGGGGGCAGCAGACGAAGCCCTTTATCGGGCAAAAGAACTGGGACGCGATCGCTGCGTGGCCCATTGCAGCTAAGGTTTCTCAAATCCGTGGTCAGTCATTGCCCGGATTGCAAACCCTCCAGTGGGGGTTGTCCCCTGGCGATCGCCCCGGATTGGCAATCAAAATTCACTCAATCCAAAATGATGACTTCGATTGATGTAACATTTCATTGCACTAACGGCGATCGGCGGGAAAATACTGCCGATTTTTGGCCGATTGCGGTACAGTTAACATACCCCCTCGGGGATGATGGCCGACAAACATCCAATGCCAAACATTCTGGCCATTTTCACCCGCCAAAGGGCATTCAGCCGGGAAATCTCCGCAAACCAATCGGCGATCGCCACCGGATTTTCCCGTTTATCTCCCCAAGTTGCGGAAAAATCGGCCACCGAATCCGATTATTTCTTTCTCAAAAAAAACTGTAAGCCACCACCACTTTTTTTCTAGGTTAATTCAAGGTTAAGACCCCGTTAAATTTGCTAAAAAATTTACTAGAGTTAACACTATAGCTCCAAAAATTTTATAAAATTGTAAAAAGAATACCAGAGTTTTAACACCCTGCAAAACACAAAGCAAGTGAGGGAACAGAGAATGCTAGCCGTAAAAGACAAGTATCCCGAATTATTCCTGCAAGAACCAGAAGAACGGCAATGGACGCCGGAACTGAATTTAGAATCTACACTGGAAGAACTGACACTCTATGACTTTGCGATCGAAGCATCCGAACCCGGGGAAGCACTAGCCAGAGCCTTTGCCCAAAATCCGCTAATGCCCGGAGCGATTTTAGTCGAAGGCGAGAAATTCGTAGGCATGATTTCCAGACGTCGATTTTTAGAGCATCTGAGTCGTCCCTACGGATTAGAACTATTTTCCAAACGACCCCTGAGAACCCTCCATAACTTTACCAAAACTCAACATTTAATTATTCCGAGCAACACCTTAATCGTCCTCGCCGCCCGCCGATCGCTACAGCGATCGCCCCAACTTCTCTACGAACCGATCGTCGTCGAACTCGAACCCGATGTTTACCGCCTCCTCGACGTCCATCAACTCCTCGTCGCCCAGTCCAAAATTCACGAACTGACCACCAAAATGCTACAGGAGCAAACCCGCTCCCACATGATTCAAACCGAAAAAATGGCCAGTTTGGGGCGCATGGTGGCCGGCGTCGCCCACGAAATCAAAAATCCCGTCAACTGTATTAGCGGCAACATGGGATTTTTAACCAACTACGTCCAAGACGTCCTCGATTTGCTCTCGGTTTACGAAGAAGAAATGACCGAAAAATCCGACAGACTCAGGGAACTCGAATCCGACATCGATTTAGAATTTTTGCGCGAAGATTTCCCCAAAATCGTCCAAGCGATCGAAGTCAGTGCCCACCGCTTAACCAAAATCGTTGGCGGCATGCAAAACTTTTCCCACATGGACGAAACCGCCCGCAAACCCGCCGACTTGCATGAATGCATTGATAGTACCCTGTTGATTCTCCATAACCGGATTAAATACGATATTGAACTGAATAAAAACTATGGCAAACTGCCTCCCGTAGAGTGCTATTCCGGACAACTCAGCCAAGTCTTTATGAATCTGCTAAGCAACGCCGTAGATGCCCTGATGGAGCGCTTGGAAGCAGAAAAAGCCAATCCCAAGGCCGATGCCGATTGGAAACCGCGCATCGAAATCGCCACCGAACTGTTACAAATCTCAGACAATTCCGATTGGGCCGTTATTCGCATTCGCGATAACGGGCCGGGCATCCCCAAAGACATTCAAAAGCGGATTTTCGAGACATTTTTTACCACCAAACCCGTCGGCAAAGGCACCGGACTCGGTTTGGCCATTAGCAACGAAATTATCAAAGACAAGCACAAAGGCAAACTTAATTTAAACTCCCAAGTCGGTATCGGAACGGAATTTGAAATTATGTTACCCGTAGCCAAGAATGAAGAATAAAAAATGTCCTTAGTCATTTGTCCTTAGTCATTTGTCCTTAGTCATTTGTTCTTAGTCATTTGTCCTTAGTCATTTGTCCTTAGTCATTTGTCCTTTGTGGAATTACCAATGACCAATGACTAATGTGGTTTGTCCAATGTGGTTTGTCCTTTGTGGAAGTACCAATAACCAATGACAATTGACCAATGACAATTGACCAATGACCAATGACAATTGACCAATGACCAACACCCAATTCACCTCTTAACTTGCCAAATTTTCGCCGTTTTATCTTCAAAACCGCCGGCAAAGATTTCGCCATCGGGGGTAAATGCCACGGCATAGGCGGCACCGGATCGACCCCAGCAGGTGCGTTTTTCGTCACCAGTTTTCACATCCCACAGGACGATCGAGGTATCGTCGCTAGCGGAGGCGAGGGTCAGACCATCGGGGGAAAACGCCACCGAATTCACCGAAGCGGAGTGGCCCGTGAGGGGGATCAGTTGTTGCCAAGCGCGGAAATCCCAGAGGAGAATCGTGCGGTTAGCGCAACCGCAGGCGAGGAACTGACCGCAGGGGGAAATAGCCACCGAATTCACTGCTCGCGATCGCCCCCACCCCACCTGCTTATCCTCACCGGTGCGAACATCCCACAGAGCGATCGAAGTATCCGCACTTCCAGAAACCAACAATAGACCATCCGGGGAAAACGCCACCGAATTCACCGCCCCCGAATGGCCCTCCAGGGTGCGAAGAACGCGCCATGTAGCCACATCCCACAGAGAGATCGCCCCCTCATCAAACCCCGCCGCCAACAGACGACCATTCCGAGAAAACGCCACACAGCGGACCGGTCCGCGACCCCCGGAGAGGGTGCGAATTTGGCGACGAAAGGCCACTTCCCATACAGAGATGGTTCCATTGGCACCTCCTGCCGCCAGCAGACGACCATCGGGGGAAAACGTCACCGAATGGACGCCCGCCGAGTGGGAGAACAACTCCGTGCGAAGAGTGGGTAATTCTTGGCCGGTTTTTAATTGCCACCATTTGATGCCCCCTTTGCTTGCCGTGACCAGCAATCGTCCGTCCGGGCCGATCGCCAGGGCGATCGCCGCCGAGGGATGACCGCCAAAACAGCCCAACTCCGAAATCGTCACCGGGGGAGTGCGCGGGCGCGGTGTAGGGATTGGCGGTTGCGATCGCGTGCGGGTAGGGGGTTGCGCCCGCGCCACCGGTCGCGGGGGTCTACCCTGTCTGACCGGCGCGGGGGAACTTAACGCTTGCATCACCGCTTGCGCCGAATGAAAGCGGCGCTTGACGCTACTTTCGATCGCCTTATCCAGGATTTGCCCGAGGCGATCGCTGACGGAATTGGTGCCCAAATATTCCCGCCAAACGAAGGTACTTTCCATCGCGTCATACAACTCAAACGGTTCGCGATCGCTCAGCAGGGTAATGCAAGTCACCCCCAAACTGTAAATATCGCTAGAAAATACCGCCTTACCAAAAGTTTGTTCCGGTGCGGCATAGCCTTTGGTGCCAATCGTGGTGCCGGTTTTGCCCAGAACCGTACCCGTAGCATATTTTGCCGCCCCAAAATCCACCAACACCAATTTGCCATCACTGC
Organism: Phormidium sp. CCY1219; assembly: GCF_035615515.1. GTDB lineage: Bacteria > Cyanobacteriota > Cyanobacteriia > Cyanobacteriales > Laspinemataceae > CCY1219. Next base: position 44,147 of record NZ_JAJENT010000802.1, on the reverse strand, counting down.
GACGCCGGATAATATTTTCTGGTTTGATATCGCGATGGATCACATGTCCCTGGTGAATGAAGTGCAAAACCGGCAATAAATCTTGCAGCAAGCTGATAATTTTGGACTCACAGAAGCGACCATTTTCTGCCAATTCATCCGCTAAATTTTGCCCCTCGATAAATTCTTGAACGATGTATTGGCGATCGTCTTGTTCCAAATGGGCGAACAGTTCGGGAATATGAGGGTGTTTGCCCAACTGTTCCAAACGCACCGCTTCTTGGTGGAATAATTGTGATGCTTTCGCCGCATTCTGTTGCCATTGCAGGTAAAATTGCTTGATGGCGCAGCGCGGTTTTGAGGGTTTAAACTCGTCGATAGCCAACAGCGTCCGACCAAACCCCCCCGCACCGATGAGTTTTAGGGGTCGATATCGTTGTGCCAAGATGAGTTTCGTGCCGCAACTTTGGCAAAACGTTGTGGGGTCTGGGTTTTGGGGATTCGGACAAGCGGGATTGAGACAGTAACTCATCGGCTTTCTCGATCTGGTGGTTTATTCTATAGTAAATCGCGATCGCTCCGGTGCAGAGATTCCCCCCTTCGCCGATGGCGCATTCTAGCGCCACATCCCGGTGGGGATCCGCCATTTTCCCGGGGCATCCTCGCACATGGCGGTTGTGGGATAATAAAATAGTCTCGAGATTGCCGTCGAGGTTTGACCCCCGCCAAACGTCCGAAGTGATGATTCCCCACTCGGAAGTATCCGCTTGCCATTGCTCCATATTCCAAAATGGCAACCTGTAATTTCCGGCAGAAAGGGGGGGGCGCAGGGGCACCGGCCTCGAAATCGGTTCGGGATATCCGAGAAACCGAACAGACCACTGCACTGTAGCGCGCAGAGAGGCGATCGCTTTGGCGAACAAAAAAGAAGGGTATTATGGTCGGAACTGACGAAATCATTCGAGCAATATTGGCGATCGCGCGCACCGCAACCCCCGTCATCATCAACACCGCGCAACGCAACGAATTAGTCATCAAACTACTCAAACGCTTTCAATTCGATCCCGATCATCCCCCAGCGGATTTTACCGGCGTTTATCGCTATACCTTAGTGGAATACGGACTAGAAAAACTCGAACATGTAGGCGTCGAAAAACTGCGATTGATTTTAGAACTGTTTCGCCAAATCGAAATTCAACAAGCCTTTCGCAACGCCTTCGATCGCAACGACCCCAGTCGCTTGCTCCAAGAAGCCGAAGACTACATCTACAGCTACGCCTTAGGAGACAAAATCCGCGAACAAGGCATCGAACATCAGCGCGAATTGGCAAAATTTAGCGCCATTTTTATGGACATTACCAACCGCACCCGCACCCCCGCCGAAGTCCTGCAATTTCGCAAAATCGAAGACTTAAACCAAAGAACCTCCCAAATTTTAGACCAACTCAACAATCTTAACGCCCTCGAAGACATTCGCCAAGACCTCGCCAAACTCACCCAAAGCGATCCGAACCCCTTATTAGCCAATCCGGATCCTGCCGAGAAACGCCTTCCCTCCGCATTTGCCCACCAAGTGCGAGACTGGCTCGAATCATTGTACGACTTTGAGACCTACCAAGTCATCACCGAAAAGTATTTTGAATGGATAATTAACATCCGCGCCCGACGCGGATTCGATCGCATTTTAGTGCGCGGTATCGAAGGCGAAGTCACCATCCGCGACGTTTACGATTTAGGCCAAGTAGTAGACCGACAAAAAGTCGATGAAGGATGGTTAGTTGCCCCCCGGCGAATCAGTCAAGCCGCAGTCGATGCCGTAGAAAACGACCCCCAACTCTTCTGCTACACCCTCGACGAACTGATTGACGAATCCGCCGACTTTAGCGGTTACTTCCAGTGGTTAGAAGCCGAAGTGAAAAAACGTCACATCGAAGAACTCTACGTCCCCCTCGCCTGCACCAAAGAAGAACTCGATCCGATAAGCAAAAAACGACTTGCAAAAAGCCGCTACGATGGTCGCAACGGGTGGATCGATCGCTATATCAATCGCTGGTTAGACGACCCGGCCAAAGAACATATTTCCATTTTAGGCGAATTCGGCACCGGGAAAACCTGGTTTGCCCTCCATTATGCTTGGCAAACCTTACAAAAATATCGCGTCGCCAAGGAAGAAGGAAGCATCCGGCCCCGGCTTCCCTTGGTGATTCCCCTACGCGACTATGCCAAAGCCGTAAGCGTAGAATCGTTATTTTCCGAGTTTTTCTTCCGCAAGCACGAAATCGGTTTGCCCGGATATTCTGCCTTCGATCGCCTCAACCGGATGGGCAAATTGCTGCTAATTTTTGATGGGTTCGACGAAATGGCAGCCAAAGTCGATCGCCAAGAAATGATTAATAATTTTTGGCAATTGGCCAAAGTGGTGGTTCCCGGCTCGAAAGTGATTTTAACCTGTCGCACGGAGCATTTCCCAGAAGCGCGGGAAGGGCGAGATTTGCTCAATGCCGAGTTAAAGGCATCTACATCGAATTTAACGGGGGAAACCCCCCAATTTGAGGTGCTGGAATTAGAAAAATTTCAGTCAGAACGGGTGGGGGAAGTGTTGGGGAAACGCGCTAGCCCGGAGATTGTGGAGAAGGTGATGAGTCATCCGCAATTGGTGGATTTAGCCCGTCGCCCGGTGATGATTGAATTAATTTTAGAAGCCTTACCGGAAATCGAGTCGGGCAAGCCGATTGATTTGGCGCGAATCTATTGGTATGCAGTGCGCCGAAAGATGGAGCGGGATATCAAAACCGAGCGCACGTTTACGTCGATGGCGGATAAGTTATTTTTCCTGTGCGAGTTGTCGTGGGAAATGCTCGCCGGCGATCGCATGAGTTTGAACTATCGCGAATTTCCCGATCGCATTCGTCAGTTATTCGGCCCGGTGGTGCAGCAGCAAAAAGATTTAGACCACTGGCATTATGATATGATGGGGCAAACCATGTTAATTCGCAATGCGGATGGAGATTATGCCCCAGCCCATCGCTCCTTATTGGAGTTTTTTGTGGCGTATAAGTTGGCGGCGCAATTGGGGGTATTAGCGCCGGATTTTGCCGAACTGGGGGATATTCAGAATTATCCATTTTCCCAACCCTTGCGCGAAACCTTCGGGCGATCGCCCCTGACGAAAGCAGTGCTAGATTTATTATTGCCCGCGATCGCCCCCGGATCCGCCACGGAAGCGCGGTTATTGCAGCTCGTGGAGGGAACCAAAGGTCAAACCGAAACCGAAGTGGGGTATCTCGGGGCGAATGCGATCGCCTTGCTGTTGCAACTCAACCCCAATGCCTTGGACGATCGCGATTTGCGTCAAACCGTGGTGGTCGGGGGGGATTTCAGCCATGCCAGTTTGCGAAATACCAATTTTGCCGAGGCCACGGTATCACAATGTATATTCGCCAACTTGTTCGGCATGGTACTGAGCGTGGCCTTTACCCCAGACGGTCAATATTGTGCTACAGGAGACCAGCCGGGAGATATATACTTGTGGCAGGTAGCCGATGGCAAGCCCATCTGGCGCTATAGCGGACATGCGGGGGCAGTGTGGTCCCTCGCCGTTGCCCCGGATGGGAACACCCTGGTGTCCGCCAGCGATGACACCACGGTGAAACTGTGGCAAGTGCAGAGCGGGAATTGTATCAAAACCTTGACAGGGCATACCAGTCGCGTCCTCTGCGCCCGCATCTCCCCAGATGGCAAAACCCTCGCCACCGGTAGCGCCGATCGCACGGTGAAACTGTGGGATTTGCAGACTGGGGAATGCCTGCATACCCTGTACGGACATGCGAGTGTGGTGTGGTCCGTAGCCATCAGCCCCGATGGCAAGACCCTGGTGAGTGGCAGTGGAGACCAAACCGTGAAACTGTGGGATATCCCCACCGGAGATTGCTTGAAAACCTTGCAGGGACATATTGATTGGGTGCTCTCCGTGGGCGTCACCCCAGATGGGAAAACCGTTGTGAGTGCCAGTGCGGATGAAACCGTGAAACTGTGGGATATCCAGAGCGGCACTTGTAGCCAAACCTTGGCAGAACATAGTAGCTCCGTGTGGTCCGTGGATGTGGCCCGGGATGGGAAAACCCTGGCGTCTGGCGGTGCCGATCGCGCCGTGAAACTGTGGGACCTCGAAACCGGCGAGTGTTTGCAAACCTGGACCGGGCATAGCAACCGCGTGGGGTCGGTAGCGATCGCCCCCGACGGGCAAACCCTGGCCTCCGCTAGTGCGGATGAAACCGTGAAACTGTGGCACATTCGCACCGGCGAGTGCCTGCGGACGATTCACGGATATGCCAGTGCGGTGACAGCCGTGGCGATCGCCCCCGACGGGGAGTACCTCGCCTCGGGAAGTGCCGATCGCTTGGTGAAACTGTGGAATGTGAGAACAGGCCAGTGCGCCAAAACCTTCGCCGGACACCACAGTAAAGTGATGGCAGTGGCGATCGCCCCCGGGGAAGAAACCCTGGTCAGTCTCTGCGCCGAGGGCACCGTAAAACGTTGGCACCGGACAACCGGCCAGTGTATCGCCACCCGATCCGGATATGCCAGTGCAGTCGGCGCAGTGGCGATCGCCCCCGATGGCAACACCCTGGCGTCTGGCGGTGCCGATCGCGCCGTGAAACTGTGGAACATCGACACCGGTGTCTGTGTGGCGAATTTCCCCGGACATACCAGTAAAGTGATATCCGTAGGCGTTGCGTGGGATAGCAAACGGGTGGTTTCCGGAACTGATGATGGCACGATAAATGTCTGGGAGGTCGCCAGTGGACAATGTGTGAAAACCATACAGCGTTGCGAGTCCGTGGTGGCGATCGCGATCGGCCCGGATGGCAATACCCTCGCCTCGGGAACCGAGGAGGGTCGGATATATCTGTGGGATATCCAGCGCGGCGAATCTGTCGCCAGTTGGCAAGCGCATCCCAGTGCAGTGCTCTCCCTGGCATTTCATCCCCAGGGAAATCGCCTGGTGTCGGGCAGTGAAGATGAATGGATGAAACTGTGGGAGGTGCCCTCCGGAGACTGCGTACAGGCGATCGTGAATCAGCCCTATGCCGGAATGAATATCACTGGCGCGATCGGGCTGACTGAGGCGCAAAAATCCACCCTGAAGGCGTTGGGTGCGGTGGAACATGAGGCAGAAGATTGAAATCGCGATCGTGCAAACATGCGGCGCGTGCAAACATCACTCGGGGGATTGAAATCGCGCCTGTGCAGGCGTTAGCGTAGCCATGCCCGAAGCGGGCTATAGTCCGCATGACAAGGACTAGGGGAAGGGTTTAACTCGTTCCCAGGCACAACCTGGGAACGAGTTCACGAGTTATATTATCTACAAAAAACCTGGCAAAAAACTCTTTTAAAATTGGGTTTTTTATATTGATTTCGGTGCCCACGGATTGGCACAAACCTTCAGTGGCGATATAACCCTCGAAAGGGGCAAAACAGAGGAATGAGGTATTGAACCGGAATCGGGTAAAATAGACGCACCCCGATCGCATTCTGACTCAAAGCATTTTGAGAATGGGAAAAAATTCCCTATGTTTGAGCCTGCGTTAACATTCAACCATCACAGGCGCACGCACGGTGTCACTGCGATCGCCAACAATTTAAAACAAACCGATCTCATTGACATAATAGGCAATCCCTTCATAGTCGTAAATCGGTAAATTCGCCATTACCGCGTCCCGTTCCTGTGCCGATGGCGTGAAAAAATGCGTCCCGGTTTCCGTATTAAAAAACCGATGCAGTGGCGCAGTACCGGCGACGGCTTCCGGATACGCCTCGTAAGCAATCCCTTCGTAAACATACTGCGGCAAATTCGCGCGAATTTGGTTCACTTCCTCTTGAGAAATCGTGAAAAAATGCGTTCCCGTTTCCGTATTGAACAAGCGGTGAATCGACGCCGTTTCAGCCGAGGGTACAGCAGGAGCCGCAAAAGTGGGTCCTTCGTAATCATATCGCGGCAACGTATTCCTCACGTTATCCCGTTCCTCTGCCGAAGCCGTGTAAAAGTGAGTTCCCGTTACCGTATCGAAAAAACGGTAAATTGCCTTCTGCTGCGGTGGTGGCTCTGGAATCGGCGGCGGTACCGGCTCTGGAGGCGGTACCGGCTCTGGAGGATCGGGCGGAGGTGTTGGTGCGGGTGGTGGCGGTGGCGGTGGCGGTGTTGGTAGCGTTGGCGGCGGTGGTGGCTCTGGAAGTGGAGGCGTCTCCTCCGAGACTGGATCTCGTGTTGGTTCTCCCGTGGGATCGACCTCTTCGCCAAACCACAAAACGGCATATCCCTCATGCATTCCAACGCCCAAAGCATTCCACTGGTTGTCTCGCCAGTCGCCATTGGGGCCGAGTTGATTCAGGATTGTTTCCCGATGACCTGTATTGCTGTTTTTCCAAGAACTGATTGCTTGTTCTGCGGTTATCGTCGGTCCATTAAATCCCTCAAATCCGGTAACGTTTTCGTAGCCAATACCGGGATAACCGGTATTAAATCGCTCAGGAGCGTTCCACATCGCCTCTGGATTGTTGGAAAAAGAAACATCGCTCCAGTCGTGGGTCACTTCTCCAATATTTTCGGCTAAATCCAGAACGTGCCGATTGGCAACCAGAGACAGAGCTTTGGATGCCGGAATGGTAGGCAAGCCATTTTCAGCACGATATTCGTTGACGAGATTATAAAGTTTAACCTCTTCGGGTTCGAAATTGTCGAACTCCGATGGAACATAGATATCGATCGCCATATTTAATGACCTCGCAATCTTCTATCTATTTATTGGGGAAAACATTGGCAAATTATGCAGCAGTCGGTTTCCATCCCACCGCAATTTTTGGGAGCCACTGTGGCGATGGATCCAAGCGAAGGCGTTTGCGAAGCTACACAATTGGCGATCGCCCCCCAGGGTGGCAGACATCTCGAGATTGCAGCAGGAATTTTTTTCCAGCCGTGCATAATTTTCCATCCCCTCTCCCACTAAGCAAATAGCGAACCGGAAAACGGCGGGCGAACTGCCTTGCATAATCGGTTCGTGCCTTTCCCACTAAAGGGTTAAGGGAGTTAAACCGACAGGGAGGTTGCCGATGAAAACGTTACCAAGCCAGATTCCGCTTGTCCCCCAGCAGACGCGATCGCCCGATTCGCGAACCCCGGGGGACTCGCTGCGCCACTTCTTCATCAAAACTTTACAAACATAGGCTGCCTTGTAAAGTTTTGATGAAATAATGCACAACGGTAACGGCAGAACAGATTGAGAGATCTATTTTATGCTCCAATCGGAAAATAATCGAACAGTCAAACCTATTAGCTCAAATCTCCCAAACACAACTCCGGAATCACAATCGTTGCCCCAACCGCTGAAATGCCCTCGCAGCAGTGGAACAGCCAAGCCAGCAAATCCATTGCGCGATCGAGGAGCCGAGAATAGAACCGCAGGAGTAAAGAAATGTCAATCGACTTGGGTTTACTGACAAATAACTACAACTACAGCGACTCGGTACTCGCTCTCTACCCCGAGGATAATTACCTGTTTCAAGTGGGAGAAGTGGGGAGTTGGAGATTGGGTGTAACTGGATTGGAAAGCGATGTGGAAATGGTGCTTCGCAATGCGGCGGGGACAATTCTGCGGACATCAACACTCACCGATGCAGCGGGTGTCATTACCCTCAACGATTTATTGCCCGGAGACTATTCCCTGGAAATTCTGCGACGCGATGGCGATACGGCTTATACCCTGAACATCGATCCGATTACGGGATCGCCCCTAAAACCCGGTTCTGTGGTAACGAAGGATACAGAAGTAAAAGTCGAGATTGCCTACGCGGATAAGCACGATCGCGAAATTGGCTTGTTTAGTCTGAAGGGGATGGAACAATTCGCCCCGGATTCAGCCGCTTACTCTCAAGAAGTAGCCCGACGAGTATTGAGTAATTCCCATTTGGGACAACAGTTAATTTCTCAGTCAAGTCAACCCTCCTCTGTCAGCGGCAGTTTCCCTTGGGAAAATCAGTTAAATGAAGAGTTAGACGGGGTAAAATATCGCACCAGCCAGACTTTCTCGATGGAAGCCGGGGATAAGTTTGGATTGATGATGGTTCCGAAAGGAACGATTCAGGAGGTATTCGACAATCCGAATAAACTGAATGGCAACAATCGTCCGGTGTTTTCCCTAGATACGAATTCTGGTGGCGGTTTCCATTTTCGGCAACAGGAAACTGAAGAAGGGACGCTTTTCACCCTGGAACGAGAAGGAGGAAAGCAGGATAACGATGGCAATACAAAAGATATCGTTATTTATGTAGAGAAAGATCCAGAAGATGCGATCGCCCCTCAACCCGCAATAGAGGAACCGACACCAGAAACCGAGGAACCCACATCGGAAACCGAGGAACCGACACCAGAAACCGAGGAACCGACACCAGAAACCGAGGAACCCACATCGGAAACCGAGGAACCCACATCGGAAACCGAGGAAAACAATCAGCCGCAACCAACTCCGACGCCAGAAATCCAGGTTCCGGAGAGCGCTACACCGGGAAATAACAATATTCCGCCGAAAAAATTAGAGTTTGGGATTGTTGAAACAGATTCGTTAGGGGCACCGACAGCGATCGCCGGAAGTGTGAGAGATCGCAATGGGTTTGAGGATATTCAGCGCGTGGAATTGTTCTTGCAAACTCCAGGGGAAGGATGGAGGGAAATCGATTCGGTGACGAACTTCGCGGCGAAAGCTTCAGACGATACTGTTGCTAACTTTAGCTATCAGTGGAACGAGGAGTTAGGGGCGGGTGAGTACAAAGTAAGAGCGATCGCCTACGATTTGGCAGGCAAATCCAGTAACGTAGCGATCGAAAAAGTTACCATTGTGGATGCGCCACCACAGACTCCAGAAAAACCCGCACCCCAGGGGTCACCGGAAGATAAACCACCGGTTTCCCCACCGACGGAGAAAAGACCCGAAGTCATTCTGCCCGTAGTGCCACCAATGACACCCAGCTTAGGCGGCGAGTTACCCAACTCGGTTCCGGGAGAGTTGCGCTTTAGTATTTTCCCCCTTTATACGAACGGCGAAACCCTGAGTTTTGAAGGCGGTAAAGTTTTCGATGCCGATGGCATCAGCGATCTCGATCGCATCGAATTTTCCATGCGTAAAATCGGCGGGGCGTGGTTGGATGTCGGGGAAGTGACGGAGTTCACTCCGGGCAGTAGTGGAACGAGTCGGTTTGCCTTTAGTTACGAATTGAGCAGTTTAGAACCGGGTAGCTACGAACTGCGAGCCATTGCTTGGGATAAACAAGGTGCGGAAAGCAATATTGCCACTGAAAACTTTGCCGTCATTACCGATCCTGGTAGAGAAGGATTATCAGAAGAACTGAAATTAGATATTGCTGGTGCCGCCAATTTGAATCGCTACACCGCTGAAGAATTAGCCGACACTCGGGAATGGGTAGTGTGGGTCACGCCGGGGGAATCGGCGGAGGAACTAGCCGCATCAGTGGGTGCGGTGAATTTGGGAGAAACGGGCCAGATTCCCAATACTTATATATGGGAATTTGCCGAAGGGTCAAAACCGAAAACCACTCCGGAATATATCGCCAATCTCCTCGCCGAACTCGACGGAGTGGAATTTGCCTATCCAGAGGTGCCGGTTCCCATGAAATTGATGAGTACCCTATCGGAGGATTGGTTTAAGGATCACTGGAACTTGTGGTCAGATATCAATTCCAGCGCTTCTTCTAGTGTTACTGATGCCTGGGAAATCATCGATCCAGTGACGAATTTACCCATCAGAGGTAGAAATGCAACGATCGGGATTGTGGACGATGGGGTCTATTATGGACATCCCGAATTGCTTCCTCGGTATAACCCCAATATAAGTTGGGATTTTACCGATCTCGATGCCGATCCATCCCCGCGATCGCAACAGCGATTTGAGGGAGATGTTGGCAAACCCGTTATCGATGGCAATCGGGTGTTGTTACCCGTTCCGGTTAATTTAACTGGACTGGTAATGGATACGAATTTTAACTTAGAGTTCAAGGGCAAAAAACCATTATCTCTTGACGAGGCAGAGTTTCGGTTGTACAGTCCCACTCACACCGAAAAAGACCCATTTGACTGGCAATCTTTTGCAGGTTATTGGTGGAGTTTTCCGGGGTGGGAGGACTCTCGCGCAACCCAATTCAAAAAGTTAGGGGTTCAGGAAGGCAGCCAATCGGTAAACTTATCGTTAGATAATTGGTTTGAAGGCACTTATGCTGCGGGATTGTGGTACTTAGAAATTTCCGTGGATGCTTACCACAAAAATCCACCAAAATTCCTCCAACAGATTACCAATCAAATAAAGTCTTGGTCGGTGGAACTGGAAGTTGCAAATCCTCATGGCACTTTAGTGACAGGAGTGGGTAAAGCAGGCGGAAATAGAGTGTTTGGAGTTGCGCCAGAAGCGGAATTTGCCGCGCTTAGGCTGATTGGAAGTATCGACCCCGTGAACTATAGCTATGATTCTCAAGGTTATACGATCGCCGATGCCTTGTTTGATGCAAAACAGTCCGAAGAACGCCTAAATCGCAACCAGGAAATTGATGTGTTTAATAATAGCTGGGGGCCGCAATATATGCGGCAACTTCCCCTGGCGATCGCTGCCTTAGACTCTGGGTTTAAATTCGGTCGAAATGGACTAGGGAATAATTATGTATTCTCCGTGGGAAATGATGGCGCAGAAATTGGTCATGTCAACTACAATAATTTAGCCAATTCTCGCGCCGTAATTCCTGTCGGTGCCATTTCTCGCGAAGGCATTCTTTCGGAATATAGCACCCAAGCACCATTTGTGGTAGCATACTCTGATAGTGGAACTGGGGATGGAGAGGGAATTACCACCACTGCGATCGCACTCAATCAGCGCAGGGTGACTGACTTTGGCGGCACATCGGCGGCGGCACCGTTTGTTTCCGGTGTGATTGCCTTAATGTTAGAAGCCAATCCCAATTTAACCTCACGAGACGTGCAGCATATCCTCGCCAAAACCGCCTATAAAACCGATAACACTCATCCCGATTGGCAGCAGAATGGCGGAGGATATCACATCAATGAGCACTATGGATTTGGTGCAGTAGATCCGGTAGCGGCGGTGACGGCGGCGAAAGATTGGACCACAGTGGGAGAAGAAATCAAAGTCAGCGGCAAGAATAAACTGAAAAATGTCCTCAGTGAAATCCGAGATAACGAAGCACTGGCGGATTCCATCTCCATCGCCAAAGATATCACCGTGGAACATGCAGAGGTTTTGGTTGATATCGACCATGCAGACTGGAAAGACTTAACCATCGTTCTCAAGTCCCCCGATGGCACCGAATCCCGCTTGATGAACTCGATTCCCGACGATCCTTATGGGATTGGCAAAACCTACGAAGTTCACCCCGGATCGAATCACTGGACATTTACCTCAATTCATCATTGGGGTGAATCTTCTCTGGGAGAATGGACGTTAGAGGTGTACGACGAAAAAGGCAATCAAATCGAAGGGGAATGGTTGTCATGGCAACTGAATTTGTACGGTACTCCTCCCACCGTTACCATTGCTGCGACGCAACCCAATGCGTCAGAAGATGGCACTCCAGGTCAATTTACCGTAACGCGCACCGGGAATACCAAAAATCCGCTGACGGTGAATTATGCGATCGCTGGTAGTGCTACCAATGGAGAAGACTATCAACCGCTAACAGGTACAGTCACGATTGGCGCAGGACAAAACTCGGCACCGATTAATATTAATCCGATTTACGATACCCTCTTCGACGAAGAAGATGAAACAGTAGAACTGACGCTTACCGCAGACGATGCTTATACGATCGGAACCGATGAGAGTGGAACGGTGGAAATTGCCAACTATGCCATCCCCACAACCCACTGGAATGCCCGGTTTATTAATCGCACTCCTGAAAATGTCAGCGATCGCAGTACCTACGATTTCACCAATCCCGCAGCCATTCTCGATCTAGGAAATCAATCTCAAAATGGCAAGCTAAGTTTGTTCAAAGATTGGGATACTGGTAGTCCCGATAGTGCTGTGCAAAATGATGATTTTGCAATGGAAGCTTGGACGCGCACTACGTTTGAAGCCGGCCAATTGTATAAAATTACCACGCAATCTGATGATGGCGTCTGGTTCCGGGTTAAGAACGTTGAAACAGGGGAATGGATTGATGATAGTGTCGTCTTAGGAGGAGATGGTGCCGATTGGCGTCCTCGCGAGACAACTATGCCTTCTCGAACCATTTTCTTTAAAGTACCGGAAACTGGCGAGTATGATTTCTATGTGGATTATTACGAGCTAGGGATTGATAGTGTGGTTGACTTTACAGTAGAAGAAGCTCAATTTTTCCAAGATGCAGTGAACCCATCCCCAGAATGGCACTCCACATTCTACTGGTGGGATCGCAAACTGGGAAATCAACCGGCGGGAGATTACTTTGCCAATGGTGGAGATCCGACCAATGCGATCGGTGTGGTTAATTTAGGATCGGATACTCGCACTGATGGTAAAAAAGGGATTAGCTTTAATTGGGGAGAATCTGCGGCGTTAAATGATGTGCGCTTGCCCGATAATAACTTTGCCATTCGCGCCTATACGGAAGAAAATCTAGAAGCGGGTCGCCACTATCGCGCATTTGTACGCGGGGATGATGGATTCCAGCTACTCGCGAAAAATAAGACCACGAATGAATGGGTTTACATGACGCCACAAAATCAATGGCAACAACAATATGGCGGGGCTAAAGTCGTTGATTTTACCGTTCCTGAAGATGGAGTTTATGAAGTCTATGCGGACTTTTATGAAGAACGGGGTGGTGCAGAGTTCGATCTATCATGGGAAACAGTTAACTTTACCGGAAGTACCCTATCAACCATTGGGGCGAATGTCCGTTCTGGCCCAGGAACCAGTTTTCCAAAAGTTAATGAATATCCCTACGGAACGAACTTAACCTTTGACAAATGGACGGAAGGTGACTTTGTGGATTATTCCGCAGAGTTAGGACAGTCTAGCTCCTTGTGGTATCGGATAGCGGGAACGAATGACTGGATTTCTGCTGCGATTATTGATGGAGAACCGACAGTATTGAATTCCGGTTCCGGTTCGGGAGGAAGTGCTGGATTCGTAGAGGTTACTGTAGAAGCTTTACCTTAAAATCAAAGGGGGGTAAAACGAGCGATCGCTTTTTCGGGAGTTACACATAAACTCTAAATGTAGGGTGGGCAGGTTACTGCCCACCCTACCATACTTGAAGGCCGCCTATGATACACTAAAATCGGAATGGAAAGCGCTGGAGGCATAACGCGGTATGAGCCAAAAACTTGAAGCTTCCCCAAAGTCAGAGATTATCTATCCCGAAAGTGACGGCAAACCAATGGCAGAAAACACCGAGCAGTTTACTTGGATTGTCGTCATTAAAGAAAATTTAGAAATCCTGTTTGCTGACAATGCCGATGTTTTTGTAGCCGGGGATTTGCTATGGTATCCTGTGGAGGGAAAGAATAAACTTTGTCAAGCTCCCGATGCCTTGGTGGTGTTTGGCCGTCCTAAAGGCAAAAGAGGCTCTTACAAACAATGGGAAGAGGAGGATATCCCCCCGCAAGTGGTGTTTGAAGTCTTATCCCCCGGCAACACTTTGAAGGAAATGGCGAAAAAATTGCAATTTTACGATCGCTATGGGGTAGAAGAGTATTATCTCTACGATCCAGAACGCATCGATTTAAACGGCTGGCAGCGTTCTGACAATAAATTAACGGTTATTGAAGAGATGAATGGGTGGGTGTCACCGCGTCTGGGAATTCGCTTTGAAATGACCGAAAGCGGATTGGAAATTTATCGTCCCGATGGACGACGATTTTTAACTCCCATCGAACTCGATCGCCGAGCGCAAGAGGCAGAACAACAAGCGCAAGCAGCGCAACAGCGCATCCAACAGTTGGAGGCGCGACTGCGGGAATTAGGGATTGACCCGGAACCGGTGTAACTTTGTCAGCGATCGCCAAGAAACTTTTGGAGGAAAATATGTCACAGGCGATCGCTTTTTTGTTGCCAAAATGTCCCGATCCCATTTTTCTTTAACGACGAAACAGTTAAGATCCCCCCTTCGTCCCCCCTTTTTAAGGGGGGAAACACCTAAGCCCCCCTTAAAAAGGGGGGTTGGGGGGATCCGCTCCTGAATCATGGGGAATCGATCTTCTATTGTCTGTTGTACGTTTCAATTAAAATATCCTAAAATTAGAACAGTTTTTTAATTCGATTCGACATGAAACCCAATGCGTTTTCAGGGTGCTGGTTTTTGAGCGGTTTTTCTCTAGCGATTGTAGCGATCGCTACTCCAGCATTTCCTCAAATTGTCCCCGATACCACCCTTCCCGACAATTCCCTCATCAATTCTGACGGGAACCGCTTCGAGATTAACGGGGGAACCATCCGAGGCGGCAATCTCTTCCATAGCTTCCAGGAATTTTCTATCCCCACTAATGGCAGCGCTTTTTTTAACAATTCTCCCGCCATCCAAAATATCTTTTCTCGCATCACCGGAGATTCAATCTCAAATATAGATGGAATTTTGAGTGCCAATGGGTTTGCAAACTTATTTTTAATCAATTCCAATGGGATTATTTTTGGACCCAACGCTCAATTACGAATCGGTGGATCGTTTTTAGCAACTACCGCCAATCGGATTGGGTTTGCCGATGGTAGCTTGTTTAGCACCGACCTTGCCACAACTACACCCATTTTAACCATTAGCATTCCTACAGAATTACAATTTGAGAGCAATACCGGCAGAATCATCAATCAATCCCAAGCAACTCCCGAACAATTTCCCGTCAATAGCATTGGTGCGCCGTTAGGGTTGGCTGTTGCGCCGGGACAAACGTTGGGTTTGGTGGGGGGAGAGGTTAGTTTAAATAATGGGAACCTCGCCGCATTAGAAGGACGAATCGAACTGGGTGGTGTGGTGAATGGCACCGTCAATTTAGCCCCCGCAGAGACAGGATTTTCATTGTCTTATCAGGAAATAGAACAGTTTGGTAACATTCAAGTTATCAATAATTCTGTGGTAGATGCCAGCAGTTTGCCGCCAATGTTTCCCAATGCACGCGGGGGAGGGGGTGCGATTCAAGTGCGCGGCGATCGCCTGATTGTGGAAAATTCAGGAATTACCAGTAGCACCTATGGTTTCGCACCGGGACAAGATGTAACCATTCAAGGAAGAGAAATCGAAGTGAGTGGTTTTTTACCACGACCAATTCCTCCCAATATTCCAGCGGGTGCAGAACCTCCACCTCCACTGGCAGCCGGTTTATTCAATCAAACGGAAGGAGCGGGTGATGCTGGCAATTTAACAATTGAAGCCGATCGCTTAACAGTCCGAAATGGCGCACAAATTTCGACCAGTACCTATGCTGGAGGACGGGGTGGAAATTTAGAGATTAACGCTGGCGAAATAGAATTAAGCGGAGCTTCTCCAGTCGGCCCGAGCAGCTTGTTAAGTATTGTTGCACTCCGGCGGATCGATCCCATTCCAGCAACGGGAACTGCGGGAGATATCACCATTCGCAGCGATCGCTTAACCATTCTGAACGGCGCTGTGATTTCTACCTCCACATCAGCCAGTGGAAATGCCGGAAATTTGACTATTGAAAATACAGGATTGCTGGAAATCAGTGGCGGCATTACCAATCCCCGTGGAGAATTAAATCGGAGCAGAATAGCCGCTTTTGTTGCGCCAAATGCAACCGGAGAAGCAGGTAACATTACCATCAACACGGGAGGGTTAATCGTTAGCGATCGCGCTGAAATCACTGCCTTAACTACTGGAACATCTACCGGCGGCAATATTAACATCAATACCCGCAATTTAACGGTGTTAGAAGGCGGACAAATTTCTGTCCTCACCGTAGGATCCGGACGCGGTGGCATTTTAAATTTAAACGCTTCAGAAACCCTAGAATTACTCGGAACCGATGCAGATGGATTGCCTAGTGGTGCAGTTAGTCAATCTCGACCGGATCCCCGAGTCCCCGTCGCTCAACTGGGAGATGCAGGAGATATAACGGTTTCCGCCGATCGCGTTATCGTCGGTGATGGTGCAGCAATTTCCTCCGATACTTTTGGCAATGGACAAGGCGGTTCTGTGATTATTAATGCCGATTCTGTTGAAGTGACTGGGCGATCGGCAATCCCCCCAACTGAACCCTTACCCTCGCGAGATCCAGACGGTTTATTACCCAGTCGCATCACCGTTATCACCACCGGAACGGGGAATGCGGGAAGCTTGAGCATTACCACCGAACAATTAAATATCGAAGATCGAGCAAAAGTAGCCGTCGATGCCGCATTAGGCGGAGGTGCAGCAGGCAATCTTCAAATTATCAGTCCTGAATTCCGTCTCGAGACCGGAAGACTCACCGCAGAAACTGCCTCCGGTGAAGGAGGAAATGTTATCGTAGAATCCGATAATATGTTCCTGCGTCGCCAAAGCGAAATTTCCACTACTGCTGGAACCGCAAATTTACCTGGAAATGGCGGTAATATTAACATCAATACCGAGATTATTGCTGCTTTAGAAAATAGCGATATTTCTGCCAATGCCTTTGATGGCAGCGGTGGCGTTATTAATATTACTGCTGAAGGAATCTTTGGATTAGAACCGCGATCGCGAGAGGAATTGGAAAACGTTTTAGATGCTGACTTGAGTCAATTCGACCCCACTATAGACCTCCCCGATACCAGCGATATTACCGCCATTTCGCGCACCGATCCCACCTTAAGCGGACAAATTGCCCTCAACACTCCCGACATCGACCCCAGTCGCGGCGTTGTCGAATTAGAAGACGAAATCGTAGATGTAGCATCCCTCGTCGATCGCGATCCCTGTCGCATCGTCCAAAACAGCGAATTTGTCCAAACCGGCAAAGGGGGCATCCCCGCCAGTCCCACCGATCCCCTCACCCCTCGGGAGGGATGGGAAGATTGGCGCGTCTTGCAACTGGAGGAAACACCCGCCACCGAAGAACCCCTCCCCAACACTCCCTCACCGGTACCACCTCGCCGCATCCTCAAAATCGAAGCAACCGGCATGAGAATCAACGATCGCGGCGAACTCGAACTGATTGCACCCGACGCCGCCACTCCCCTCACCAATCAATCCTCACTCTCCCCCGGTTGTCTCTCGGCACAACAACCGAAAACCCTTGTCACCACTCCCGTGGCTTCCGTCCCCGAAACCCTTACCGTAGCGCGATTTGAACTGCGCGACAGCAGCGCCCTTTCTCCCGAACAACTCGCCGCCATCACCGAACCTTACACCAACCGCAATCTCACGTTTACCGAACTTCAGGAAGCAGCAGAAGCGATCGCCACCTTTTACGAACAACAAGGATATATCGGTTCAGGGGCCTTTCTCCCGCCGCAAATCGTGCGCGATCGCGTCGTCACCATCCAAGCGATCGAAAACCGTCTCGAAGATATCCGCGTCATCGGCAACTCCCGCCTCACCAACCAATATGCCACCTACGTGCGAAACCGTCTGGGATTAAACCCCGGCGATATCGTCAATACCGACACCCTCCTAGAATCCCTCTACCTCCTGCAATTCGACCCCCGCCTGGAAACCATCTCCGCCGAACTTGCTGCAGGCATCGAACCCGATACCAGTTTCCTCGCCGTCAGCGTCGAAAAAGCGCGATTTTTTAGCCCTCAATTGGCAATTGATAACGGGCGATCGCCCTCGGTTGGCAGTTTGCGTCGTCAAGCGCAACTCACACAATACAATTTGTTAGGACTCGGTGACATTGCCACCTTCAACTATGCCAATACCGATGGCAGTAACAACTTAGATTTCGGGTATGCCCTCCCCCTCACCCCTAACAATGGCACCCTCACTTTCCGCTACAGCACAGGCGACAGCAAAATCGTCGAACCCCCTTTCGATGAAGTGGATATCGAAGCGAATTCTCGCACCTACGAACTCAGCTATCGTCAACCCATTATTCAACGGATTATTCCCAAATCTCCCAACCAATCCCTGCAAGATGCCAGCAACTTAATTCGAACCGAATTGGCATTAGGAATCACCGCCTCGCGTCGGGAAAGCGAAACCTCTTTATTAGGCGTAGATTTCCCCCTTTCCCCCGGCGCAAACAACAACGGTGAAACCCGCGTTTCTGCCATTCGATTCTTTCAAGATGCCTTATGGCAAGACAGTCAACAAATCTTTGCCGCCCGGTCCGAATTCAGTTTGGGTGTCGGATGGTTTGATGCCACCGTAAATGACAACGAACCCGATAGCCGATTTTTGGCGTGGCGGGGACAGGGACAGTGGGTGCGTCGGTTAGACGGTTTAGGCGTAACAGGGGGCACAGATCCGTTACTCATCCTGCGCGGAGATATCCAGTTAGCGACGAATTCCCTACTGCCATTAGAACAGTTTAGCGTCGGTGGATTCAATAGCGTGCGGGGCTATCGCCAAGATGCATTACTGGTGGATAATGGGGCCTTTGCTTCGGTAGAGTTACAATATCCGATTGTCCAGTTTCCCCAGTTGCAAGGCAGTTTGCAGGTGATTCCCTTTGTGGATTTGGGGGTGGGGTGGAACTGGGATGAAGGCGATCGCGCCAACCCGGATAAAAATACGTTACTTTCCACCGGATTGGGTTTACAATTGCAACTGGGGAATGACTTCTCTGCTCGGTTAGACTGGGGTCTACCTTTAGTTGAGATTGATTCGAGGGACAGAACGTGGCAAGAAAATGGGGTGTATTTTTCCGTCAGGTGGAATCCGTTCTGAAACGGGGGTTGAGATTCTTCCTGTTAGGGATGTTGGGGGTAATATTCGCCCTCGGCATCCCCGGATTGCAGATAGGGCACTCATGGGAAGTGTCCCAGCTTATCTCGCAATCCGCTACGCCCCAACAACTGATGGAAAGGGGGAGGGAACTCTATCGTCGCAATCTCTATTCTGAAGCAGCAGAAACACTCCAACAAGCGGCGGATTTTTATGCGGCACACGGCAACCGCTTAAATCAGTCTTTGGCATTGAGTTATTTGTCCTTAACTTATCAAAAATTGAAACAATGGGACAATGCCGAAAAAGCCAGCTCGGCCAGTCTGCAATTAGCACGGATGGGAAAAACAAGAGGCGATCGCATTGCTCGTGCAGTGGCATTGAATACTCGAGGTCATTTATTATTGGCTTTGGGAAACGCAGAAACCGCGTTTGACAGTTGGGAAAATGCCGCAGCAGAATACCAGCACCTTAATGATGAAGAAGGACAACTCGGGGCACTGGTGAATCAAGCTCAGGCATTGGAACAAATGGGCTATTATCGGCGCTCCTGTAATCTGTTATTGGAAGTGGTTGGCGCAGAAGAGAATTTGTCTTGTGATGCAATAGAAACCGAGTCAGAGATTGAATTGGTGCAACGGCATTTCGCGGGAGAATATAATCCGGAACTCAAAGCGATCGCATTGCGGAGTTTGGGAAATGTTTTGCGAGCGATCGGGCAGCTTGATGCATCGGAGCAAATTTTACAGAATACTTGGGTTTTAATCAGTCAAATCGATTCGCCGAGAGAAAAAAGCTTGACCTTATTTTTCCTAGCTAATACTCAACAATCTTTAGCCAAACAAAAAGAAGACTATGGAGAGATACAAGAGGCTGAGGAGTATCGAAAAGCCGCAATAAATTATTACCACCAGGCGCTGGCGATCGCGCCTTCACCTACCATCAAACTTCTAGCGCAATTAAATCTCTTCAGTTTGCTGCGTCAATCGGAAACTCAAGGCACAGAATTACAATCCTTATTGGCGGCGATTCAATCTCAGATGAGCGAGATGAAACTGAGTAAACCACTGGTAGAAGCGCGAATTAAGTTAGCCTGTAGTTTGATGCAGTGCGAAAAATTAGGGCAGGGAGAGACAGCAGAATTGGCGCTTGTCTCGAGGGAAGAAATTGATGGATTATTGCAGCAGGCGGTAACAGAAGCGGAGACATTACGGGATGCGCGACTAAAATCGTATGCGATCGGGACTCAAGGGAAACGCTATGAATCTTTCTTGCCACCACAAGCGCAAAAGCAGGGAGATAACCCAAACAGACAGAAAGCGAAAACGTTAACTCAGGAAGCGTTAGAGTTAGCGGTACAAAGTAATGCGCCAGAGTTGAGATATCAGTGGCAGTGGCAGATGGGACGGTTGTTAGCGGGTGAAGGGAATGTAGAAGATGCGATCGGTAACTATACCGCTGCCGTTGAAATCCTAGATTCGCTGCGAAATGATTTATTGGCCGTTAATGCCGATGTGCAGTTTTCGTTGAGAGATAATGTTGAACCCATGTATCGGCAATTTGTCGATCTGCTGTTACAAACCGCTGACCAAAATCGCGATCGCCTGCAAAATGCAATTCAGTTTATTGATGCGCTGCAACTCGCTGAACTCGAAAACTTCCTGCAATGCAATCTAGCCGTTTCTAACGCCGGGCGATCGCTGGATTCATCGGCTCGAATTGAGCGATCGCTCAATGAGATTACCCGAGATGCTGCCCTCATTTATCCGATTCTCTTGCCAAATCGGATAGAAGTTTTGTTTAAATTACCCCAACAATCATTAGAACGTCGGATGATTCCCATTCCTCGGGCAGAAGTGCAAGAGAATGTCGCAACACTCCGACGTAAACTAGCCAACCCTTCATCATTGGAAGATCTGTTAGAGAACTCTGATAATCTTTATCGCTGGTTAATCCAACCCCTAGAACCCGCCTTAGAAACTAGCGCTGAACTCAAAACCCTAGTTTTTGTCTTGGATGGGGAGTTAAAAAATATTCCCATCGCAGCATTATACGATCGCCAAACCGAAAAATATTTAGTGGAAAAGGATTATGCGATTGCTCTATTGCCAAATTTACAAACTTTCGATTTAGAACAAGAGTCAGCCCAACTCAGCGTATTGGCAACCGGAGTTACTGAAGCTCTAACAGTAGAAGATAAAAACTTTCAACCCCTAGATGTCCGCACTGAACTAGAAAGTATTAGCAATCTAGTTTCGACTCAAATTTTGTTAAACTCAGAGTTTACCCAGCCCCGACTCAAACAAAAGTTAAATATCGGATCGTTTTCTATCGTCCACATGGCAACTCATGGACAATTTAGTTCAAATCCACAGAATACTTATATCTTGGTTTATGGTTCAGCAAACTCCACTGGTCAATTAATCCGACCTAACGAATTTGATAGACTGCTTCGCGATCGCACTCCCTCTAGCACGATTGAATTACTCGTTTTGAGTGCCTGTAAAACCGCCGATGGGGATAACCGCGCTACTTTAGGATTAGCCGGGTTAGCAGTCCGAGCCGGAACTCGCAGTACCCTTGCTACCCTTTGGCGAGTTCAGGATGACTCAACCAATCAACTGATGAAACAGTTTTATTTGGAATTCATCGAAAGGGGAGTCACGAAAGCTGAGGCACTTCATCGCGCTCAAAAAGCTCTTTTAAAAACTCTCAAGTATCAAAACCCCAAATCTTGGGCACCTTACATTTTAGTCGGAAATTGGCGATAAACGTCCAAATCCCCAGGAGGATAGCGCCTCAATTAATAGTGTAGGTTTAATTGATGAATTGCCCCTACACCAGAAAATCTTAGATTGAGAGATTTGCTACCAACAAGG
Organism: Phormidium sp. CCY1219; assembly: GCF_035615515.1. Classification (GTDB taxonomy): domain Bacteria; phylum Cyanobacteriota; class Cyanobacteriia; order Cyanobacteriales; family Laspinemataceae; genus CCY1219. Next base: position 22,434 of record NZ_JAJENT010000802.1, on the reverse strand, counting down.
TATTACTCGTCTGCCTCTCCTCCACTCACCACCGGGTTAATCAATGGCTCTTGACTCAAGTGTTCTCTACCTAACGCTTGCAACAAATTCTCCCACGCTTCTTTAAATGTTTGGTTCTGTGGATTAGATGCATAACTTTGGGCGAGAAGGCTAACGGCATCGTACCAAATTCCCTCATTCATATAGGTGATGTATTGGGGAATCGAGGGATTTTCTAGCTCAGCCTCCAGTTGTTCCGTCATCGGTTTGCGATGAATCCAGCCGTTAATTTCCACATCCGGGCCATCAGTACGGCGTTCGGAACAATAGGCGGTAAGATACCACCGATAGGTTTGATTAACCTCTAAGCCATAATCAGCCTGTTCGGGAATCCTCAGTTGGATAATTCCTGGATTTTCACGGGGTTCTATCTCAGTTCTATAAATAGTGCGGCGTTCGGCTCTGTCATAGAGGGAAAATTCAATGGCATCCAGATTTTCGCGGGAATAAGGATTATAAAAGAAAAAAATCGGATATTCCGCTAGGGTAAAATCACTCTCGTTTCCATGATTAATGGCTGTTAGAGGTGTTTCCGTTGGCGGACAAGTTGATTCGGGTCGGGTTCCCGCTGGTTCAGATGTTCCTTTTGGTGTTCCTGGATCTGTTGGTTCTGTCTCTTGGGCTACTTGTTGTCCCCCCATTTCCGTACTCATGGAAGCAGGGAGCCTCAGCATACTGGCAAGAGCAATGACGCTCGCAAATAACAAGTGAATCAGCAGTTTCATCATAGAAAATAGAAACACAAATCAGTGCATTAGTTTAATCAAACGACTTCAGCTTGAATAGGGTATATAAACTCAAGCAAAAGGTGGGGGTCAGGAGGGTTAAAATGGTTGGTATTAGTGGAATCCAGCCTCCTTGAGTTAAGGCAAACAAACAGACTCCATATAATATCAGAATAGCACCACTAATGGCTACCCATCGCTGTAAAGGTTGTTGAAAACGCCAGACGATCGTTCCACCAATAGATGACCATAATAATACCCAAAGTGCATTAACCCATTGAGGCCACCACCAAATCGAGGGTCGCTTATTTTTGCCCTTCAATTCCCCCTCAACGGTACTAAGGATCTGGCTCACTACATGGGCATGAATGTTTAACCCGCTAATTTTCCCATAAGGGGTAGAAAACGACTTCTGTAACGTTGGAGCGGTCATGCCAATCAAAACAACATTTCCTTCGATTCGAGATCGTTTAAACGAATGGCGTTGTTCCAACACATCTCGCACGGTAATTTGGTGAGCGATCTGATTCGGATCCGGAGTATGGCGATAACGAATCAGTATTTGATTGCCTTTAGCATATTCCCCCAAATTCTGGTATCCCCCACTGCGATTTGCGATCCGTTGAATCCCAACTGAGCCAAATTTTGAGTGGCTATGGGATAGGGTCACGTCAATAGAGTGATGATGTTGGAAATAACGCTCCACTACATGCCAAACTAAAGAATAAGGAGTATGACATTTCGTAGGCTCGGGAACTGGATTATCACTGCGATATAAGAGATAGCGACGTAAGCGATTGTCCAGGGCTAAATCACGATCGTCAAACACATCAATAAATCCCACTTGTCGCTCGCTATCCACCAGTCCTGGTAAAGGCTCTGTGCTACTGTCTAAGTCATTTCCGATAGAACAGACTAAAATCACATTTTTTGATGAAGTATTTATCTGAGTCAGGAAAGCGTTATGTTCGCCGGGATAATTTCTGTTTTCCACTGGACGATCGCGAATAATATTTAACCCAATTGCCGCAGGTTGATACTCATTGATTTTTTCTAAAACTTCTGCTAAAATAGCATCCGGTAAAGGGTGTCCATACAAGCTCAAATCCGTTTCATCGGCTCCCACAATTAAAAGCCTGCGATCTATGTCTTCCACGGGAAGCTGCCTCATTAAATGGTCAAAGGCTTGCAGTTCCCAGGTTTCAAGTTTTCCTTGCCATTGTGCGCTGAGGACAAACAGCCCGATCGCAAAACTCACAGCTAATGAGCGACCCAGTTTTCTCCATACAATTTTACGATCGCGAACTGAGGAACCAGTGAGTTCATCCGGCACTTGCTTTTCGCGATCGCGGAAAATAGTTCCGGCATCGCTTATCTCTATCGATTCGGGAATCAATACACTTCCCCTTTCCCTACCCCGCAACTCCTCCCATGTCGGCGGCACTTCAGCCGGATTCTGACAGACGATCGGCAACCCGGTACATCCCGGTAAATCGATAAATTCTTCTAAACATTTTTGCCCTTGCCTCACCGCCGTATATAAATACGCTCCCGATGCATATTCCTTCAAAAACTCTGTTAAAAAGCGCTGCGCTACCCGATCGGGCACGGGTTCTTTCATCACGATCGCGATCGGCAGGTGCAATCCCGCCAGCTTTTCCGCTAACCCCAATCCGTCGCAAGAATTAAAAATCGCTAATTGCAATCCCTGGCGAATCGCTTCCTTTAACGCCTCCTTAAACTGTCCGATTTCTAAACTTTCCCGTTCGTTGATATAAATGATTCCCTCATCGCCTTTGGTTTGACTGTGACCGGCAAAAAAGAAAATATCCCATCCTCTCTTATCTCGTAACTTCTGAATCACTTCTGCTGCCGAGGGTTGCTCCAACGGTTCTAACTCGACATTCGGCAGTTGCGCGATCGCCTGTTTATCCGGTGTCAAATCAATATTCTCGTTGTTGCCAAACACCGCCAAAATTCGCACGGCAGCACCTTGCTTTCCACTGCGAGCGATCGCGTCGGGTTTCTGATACTCCAGCAGACTAAACCCAATCCCCAAATCGGCATACTTTGACAATATATCCCACTCCAACCAAGGCATCTTCCATAATTTGGGATTGGCTTGGATCGTTATGCGAACGTTACCCCTATTTTCCGCCAAATCCTCAATCAATCTCTCTCTAATGTTTAGACATCCTGCATCAACTGTCTGCCGCAGCCACTCTTTCATATTTTTTTCTAGCAATTTGGCATATTCGCGACAAGCTTCTATATCGTATTCATTAGAAACATTAGAGGGTAAATCTGGATCGATTCCCCAATCCCTCCCTCTCTGACTTGTCAGACTGCGAAAGCTAGTTTGCCAATTGAAATAATATCCTTCCAAATGCGGATGCGGTGGAAGATAACCCGAGCGTTCTGCCAAAGGAAGACCGCCGCGCTCGTCCAAGACTTGTAACACAACGGGAAATCCGCTGTCAAAGTCACCCGCCACTATTTTTAAAACGATCGCCTTTCCCATAACTGTAGTTCCCTGCTAATTCGCTTAACTGCGGCATATGTTATGCGATAAACTCCTCGGTAGCGCTAACTTCATTCACTGAAACTCGCACCTTAAATCGAGTGCCCGAAGGCGGACTAAACCGCAATTGAATTAAGTTATCCTTTCCTTTTCCTTCCTCATCACTTCGACTTTCCACTTCTTTTTTCGTTTCTCCAGATTCCGAAAGTAGGCTCAATTTTAGATAGGGTGGCAATTTCCTTCCCGCGATTGGTTGCACTTGCAAAAACACGCCGAGTCGGTTATCATTTCTGGGCATAATGGCAACAATTAACGCAATCGAGTGACCCTCCAACTGCAATCCAAAATCCAGATACCTGGCTTTTCTAATTCCAGCTTGCGGATGCCCCGGACTGATTTTACCCAAACTCAGCGCCGCTTGCCAACGGGTTTCCTCCTCGCGAGCGGTATGCAACAATTGGGTTAACGCATCGATCGCCTCTGGATTGCCCACCCCTAGTTCTCCCAATACCCCCGCCGCATGGCGACGAGTCTGTTCTAATTCCTTGGGTTGCAGCAAGCGAATGACTGGTGCAATGGCGTCTACCACTTCGCTTTTCCCGCGCACCGCACTGGGTTCTGCTGGAGATACCAGCCACTCAAACTGTTGCCATCCATCTTCTAACGCATTCTTTCCCGAGTCAAGCACATTCTCTAACCATTCTCGCAACTTTACCGGCGAGGTATTTTCCACCTCCGCCGCTAATTTTCCCATGCGTCGATCGCACAGGTGTTGTCTGAGGCGATCGTCACTCAACAGGGCGGCCCATTTCTCAAAAGGCACCTGCAATTGCAAGCGCGGCGAATATACTGACGCATCTCCCAACTGCTCTAACCATTGTTTTACTTCGGTTTCCGATAACTGTGGTAAAGGTTTCACTACCTCGCGCACCTGAAGTCCTAACGCAATTTCCATTACCGTTAAGTCACGGGTTAACTCTGCAAGCGCTAGGGAATAACTGCGATGGTTTGCATCATAATTTCCTCGATTTTTCACCTGTCGGTGGGTGGCGAATCCCCATACTTTCATCCAACAGTCATCCTCTTCTCCTTCCACACTAACTGTCACTGCTAAATAATAATCTCCCATCCAGCTCGGATTGTCTACCCATTCCTGGGGTACGGTAAACAATTCGGGTTCCATTTCATCTGATGGAATCAGGATTAATCGCCTGTTACCCACTTGAATGGCAGTGCCATTATGGACGAGTTCTAAAACGCTCGGCACTCTTTCTTCCCCGGGCCAAATTGCGGGTCTGGGTAAATTTTCTTCCGCTGCCCATTCCTCCAGCCAAGGTAAGACTGTTTTAACACTCAGCCAGTTGAGATATCCATGATAGCGGGCGATCGCATTGGAATGGCTCTGAGCAAGCTGCCACCCTCGTTCTTGGTCTTCCGGTGCGATTTTCAACATTAACGAGTCATCAATCGGGTTAATTCTGCGATGGTTTCTAGCTCTCATTGTCTTGTCCTCCTTTACCTTGTTTATAGATGGCTATCAAGTTTCGCTCGACGATTTTATTAATTCTTTCCCGTTCTTTATTTCCAGTCAGGTTAATGTTTAGTTCCTCCAAAATCCACCGAACTAAATCCTCTTCTACCTGGCACCTTCCTTTCCAAAAAAGCTGGCTATCCTCTGATTCGCTAAGTCTCACCTCCCGCGCTAATTGTTCCGGTTTGGCATAATTTTGATAATGAATTTGCAAGCTGTTCTGAATTGGCAATGGCAGCTCCTGGACATGATGGATTAAGACTTGTTGAATGGACAGTTGGTAAACCTCATACAGCCATTGCTTGATATACTCTTTCATCCATTTATCTAGGTGCTTCAATAACGCATTATGCAACTGGGTTTCAATGCGGTTTAATTTCGCTTCGACTTCCTCTGGCGAGATTCCCAGGCGATCGCCTACCGCCCTGACATCGAGTTGCTCTCCGTAGCACAGGGACAATAACTCTCGTTCTGAGGCTGTAATCTCTTTGAGCGCTTCGACTAAAGCCGCTTGAATGATATCCGCACGGTTGGGAGCTGGAAAATATTTCTGCAACCACTCCCTAACATAGGGCAAAACCCATTCCTCGGGCTGACTAATCTCGGTTAAAGCGTTCAGCAATTGAGTTTTATAGTAACTCAGCTTTCGACTGACTTGATATTGTTTTAGGTTGCATAAAGCAGCAATCTGCGTTTGGGTCAAGCCGAATCCGTAGGTGAGGGGAAGCAGGTTCGTTTCATCGATGAACCACCGACCATTTTCCACTTGCAGTTCGATAACATTTTTACAGTTTCTCAGCTCGGTTTCCAACCGTTCGCTAATTCCTTTCGCTTCATTCAAGTAACCTCCCTTAAATTGACCCTCTCCCACTATGTTAATAAAATAGTCTTCGCTTTCCGTTTCCGGAGCTGCAAATTCTCTGCCTTTTTCTCGAAGCACGTCAAGAGACCAACATTCTTTTGTTAACTTTTTGGTGGTTTTTAAGGCTTCAAAACAGGTTTCCATCCAGGCTTTCATCTGCTCGCCAGTGACGGGATTGGGATTGGCGGCTACTTCAGGGGGTGCGGAAGGCAGTAGTCTTTCCGCATTGTAGCAATTTGCCGTTTCGCCAAAGTCTTCCGGTTGGGGCACGGGCCAAATTTCTCCCGGCTTTCTGTGTGGACTTTTCACCCGGTTAAATAAATACACTTGGTGGAAATACTTTCGCGCAAAAATAATCTGCGAAATTTCCGGCTCTTGACATCCGAATCTCCCTAAGGCATCGATTAATTTATACTGCGGCGTTTGACAGACTAACCGCCAGTAAGAATACCGACCCACTGAGGCTTCGCTTTTAATCGTTCTGATTAAAACTTCTTGCAAATAGGTGGATAATTTAGCGTCTCCTTTGGCTTGATATTGACTTAAAATACTTGCCAATTTTTCCTCGTCATGGACTAGGATTCTGGCAATATCGAACGCATCTTGCCATAAAAGTTGGCCATGTTTGTTGACGATCCATTTGGCAGCTTTGTCACAAATGAGTTCGTAGTAACTGGCTAAATGTTGCAACGCGAGTTGCTCGCGATTGGTGGGTTCCCAGGGTTGGGGGGGTGGCGGATTCAGGGCGAGGTCGATCCAAAACGCTTCTAAGGCGCTTTCTCGCCGATCGCCCAAGCGCGCGAAGTTCGGATCCCGCGCCGCATATAACTGAAAGTTGCGCCTCAAACGCGGTTGGGTAATCCATTGCAACACTACACGCCCCTGCTGCGTATCCACCATCAGACAGGTGGAAAATCGCTCGGCGTTATTCAAACGCTTGGGTGGCGTTGGGATGCGATCGCGGTGAAAAGGATTGAACATTCTCGTTCTCCTTTAGACAACAAAGTGAGCCGCTGGAAAGCGCTTTTTCAGGAGCCTATGACTTTAGTAGGACACTCCGTCGCCAATTATGCAAGGGTGCTGCTGATTTTTTTTGACTCTACCAGACTCCCCCCGCGATCGCTACGGGGGTCATTCCCCCTTTTTTGTTAGTGATTGTTAATCTGTTGTCCTAGTTTGAGGAAAAATCGCTCTGGCGCTGCATATTTGCGGGAGGGCAATGCCACTAACGCTATAGTCGGGCGATCGCCTGTGCTTCTGTGCCAGATCGTACAAAAAATACGACCAACACCCTGGTCAAGAACACTGGCGGATTTCTCCCAAGAGAAAGCACAAACACAGGACCCTCGCTCGCATCGGAGTGCTACTGGGGAGGACAGCATCAGATGAAGTCAAATCCATTCCAGATAATTTTTGGCGGACTTTTCTCAAAAGGGGAAAAAGTTAGGGATAACACAGGTGTTCCCCCCGCCTCGGGGGTCAATCGAGAGGCGTTAGAAAACCGAGCGATCGTAGACGAAGCCATTGTACCGCATTTCGGTGGGCGGGTACGATTTCACAACTCTTGGTGGCCCGCCTTGTGTCAGCAAAATATTACCTTGCTTCCCGGGGAAATCCTGTATGTGGTGGGACGCTACAATATCGTTTTATTGGTCGAACCGGCATCCTCCCTCAAAACTGTTGTAGAGTCTTCGGGAGGGAAAGAGCCGGGGTTTTATTACTGACATAGAATCGGCGTTGGAAGAGTGGTGGCGATCGCCACTGCTGAAGCGATCGCCTTAGCTTCAGCTTCTTGGGTGGCCAAATCCACTTGCAATTGCCCTTGAATTTGTGCGGCTTGGGCTTTGGCGCGGGCTTCAGCGGTAGCTTGTCCCGCAGAGGCGATCGCCACATTTTCTGCTTCTAATGCTAACAGATTGCGCCGTTTTGCTTCCGCAGCTCCTTTGTCTACAATTGCCTGTCGTTCCAGTCGCGCTTGGGCTTCTTGGGCGATGCGTTCGGCATCGTGGCGGGCGGCGGCTTCTTGGGCATCGGTGGTAATTTGAATAGCCAATTGTACCGACTTTTGCAGGCTTTTTAGAGTTTCTTCATCCACCGGTTCCACGGATTGGATGTCGATGTTGGTCATCACCAAATTATTCGCCGGAAACCGGAACGCTTCGCGAATCCGTCCCTGTTCATCTAACCCAAACACTGCTTAACGAATGATGCGGGCTGAATTGCGGTGAAATTCGTCAAATTGCACCCCGGCGGCCCCGACAAAATCCGGCACTTGAAACAATTTGCCGGCTTGTTCTTCGTTGGTGCGATCGACATCAAAATGCCAATTATAAGATAACTGCAATTGCAGCCGCGCGTGGTCCGAAGTTTCCACGGTGAAGATATCCGTCATAAAATCCGGCCCTAAAAATAAAGCGAGGGCTTTAATCGCATTGGGACGTTTGGGCTTATCTCCGGATAAACTTAAAATCGTAAACGCTTCATCCGGACCTAACATGACTAAATCCGGTTTGAATACCGTGCGCGCGGTGCGTTCTTTGTAATCGTGGAGAATCGGCGATCGGTTCCCCGTTTTCATCGCGCATCCACAATTGCCGGTTGCGGTTTTAATATAGCTAGTCTAAATGATTCATGCAATTGATATGGCAGTGCGAGCTTCCAGCTCGCTTGTCAGTGTAGGGAGCGAGACGCTCCCACTCCCGTTAAGAATTGTACAACTGATTTAGACCTGCTATAGCAGTCGTTCTCCATCGCGCAGGGTAACGGTTTGCGGTCCGACTTCCAACCGGGTAATCCCCGTGTTGTTGTCTAAAACATGAATGTAATGTTGCGGTTTGAGGCGAATGACGCCACTGGCGAGTTCCGAACTCGCTGTCGGATTGTCGAGGTTTTTATCTGCTTTGGTCATGGAAAATACCCGCTCTTGAGAGGATAATTTAGGTGGAATACTTCTACTATAAACAATGCATTCTCTGGGTTGGGGATAGAGGCGCGCGATCGCCGGGGTAGGAAACCCGGAGGGGTTGAATGCGGTGGTTTGAAAAGCCGAGAATTATCCACCCGGAAAAGCGGAGTTTCAGAAGTGGGGAATCGGGGAATATGGGGTGCAAAAAAGGGTGGATAAGCGCGAGACAATTGCCACTGAATTGAGGCGGTACTTTTAGCCCGGGGGAAAGCAATGAAGCACTTCGCGATTCGCGGATTTGCAAGCCTTTATCGGCGATCGCAAGCTGTGGGATGATAAGCAAGGGTACAAACCTTCGCAGTCGCATTTATTGGGGGGAGAGGCGGTAGCTCTGGAGGGACGTTCCTCCCAGGGGGGACCGAGTTAAGTGAGAAACCGAGGGTGGGCAATGCCCTGCCGCGATTCTCACTTAACGAGCCACAATCCGATCGCGGCCTTCTTCCTTGGCGCGATACAGGGCGTCATCGGCACAGCGATAAAGGGCTTCCAATTTTATCCCATCCTCGGGATATTCAGCTACGCCGGCACTGAAGGTCACTTGCCAGTTTCCTTCCGGAACCGGGATTGCCGATTCTTGGTGCATGATATCGAGCAACTCGCTCAGACGCTTCATTCCATTGATTTTCGTCATCCCGTACATCCCGACGACGAACTCGTCGCCGCCCCAGCGGGCGACCACATCTTCACTGCGGAAGGTGCGTAATAACAGTTTGCCAAAATGACGCAACATAGTATCCCCGGTGGCATGACCGTAGCGATCGTTCACCCATTTGAAGCGATCGAGATCCAAAATCGCCAAACACATGGGTTGGTCGTGAGTGGCAGCTTGCTTGAGAAACTTCTCTAACTCTTGGGTAGACTTGCGACGGTTGGCCACGCCAGTCAGGGCATCGGTTTCGGCCATATTTCGCAATAACTGCACTCGTTCTAAGCGATTGAGAATCCGATTCACCAATTCCGGCCCGACGATCGGTTTGCTGACGTAATCATCGGCCCCGGCGGCGAACACTCGATGCACGGTATTCGGATCCCGGTGTCCGGTGAGAAATAGCACCGGCAGTCCGCTCCAGCGCGGGTCGTTGCGAACTACCTGACATAGTTCGATGCCGCTGATGTGAGGCATTTCCACATCCAGCACCAGCAAGTCGGGCATGGTGTGTTCCAGGGTTTCCCAGAAGCGATGGGGGTCGGAAAGGGGGAGGGATTTGAGACCCCAAGGCTCGAGAAAGGTTCGCACTAGGGAAAGCACCTGCAGGTCATCGTCTACCACCATAATTTTCGCCTCGGTGTTGTGGGCGCGTTGCAGAACCTGAGTGACTACCTCCATAATGCGCTCGGGGCGCAGGGGTTTTTGCAAAAAGGCGCGTCCGCCGAGTCGGGCGACTTCTAAGCGCTCTTCTACGCTGCTGCGATCGGTTAAAACCACCACGGGAATGGGGGGGAAGCGGTTGGCGAGTTCGGCGAGGAAATCTAATGCTTCTTGATGGGGGCGTTTGCCGTCTGTTTCTGGGGCGGGGACATCGAGGTCTAAAATCACTACCTCGGGCCGCCGATCGCCGATCGCCGCTCTGGCCCTGGCAATTGTATTGGCGACGATTCCGTGCATTCCCCACTGCTGGGTTTCTGCTGTCAGGCGAGACCCTTGCTCTGGGTCTCCATCTACCAGCAACAGCATCGGTTTGTCTTCCGCAACCCCCACGGATGCAGTCTGCTTTGGAGAGGGACTGCGCTCGAGCTGGCTGCGAAGTTCTACTACTAATTTCGATAAATGCAACCCGTCTTCACACTCCAAGGGGCGATCGCGCAATAACTGCTCCACTTCTTTGGCAATTTCTGAACCTTTGGAAAACCCGAAGGTCCCTAGGGATCCGGCTAGTTTGTGGGCTTCTCTTTGCGCTTTGGCGTGCAAGTCTGAGTTGAGTTCGCCGCTTTTGAGGGCATTGCTGGCTTGCTCTAGGGTGGTGACGCGATCGCCGATCCGGTCTTTGAACCGCTCCCAAACTTTCCCTACGGCGGCTAAGGTGGCTTCCTCAGAGGAACCGTCTTCTCGCGTACTCAGGGGCAATTCCAGGATTTTGGCCACTTGGCGCGCTAGTTCTACGCGATCGATGGGATGAACTAAGACGCAGGTTGCATGAGTCACGCGATCGCTGGCTCCGTTTCCGGCAGTTTTTCCCTTCCCTTTTCCGTTGAAGCGCTCCCCATTTCCCGTCTGTTCCCCTTTCTCCACACACCAAATCGTCGGCAGTTCGTGTTTGCCTTTTCTCATGCTGGCTACCTGGCGCAGCACTTCCACCCCTGCCGGTTCTTTTAACTGCACGTCTACGATTAACAGCGACCAACTCTGGGGCGCGGCGCTGATTTCTTGCAGGGTCTCTTCTCCGGTATGGGTGACTCGCACCGAGACTTTCCCCAGTCGCTGCTGTAACCAAAAACCCAATTCTTCTGGCAATCCCGCCATGAGAATCTTGGGCGGTTCGCGGTATTTGTCCTCGGAACTGAGGGGTTTGAGCCGATATCCAATCCCATACACGGTTTCGATTAAGTCCGCAGGCGCGCCTGCGGCTTTCAATTTCTGTCGCAAGCCTTTGATATGCGCCCGAATCGTGTCTTCTGCAGGGGGTTCGTCAAAAGACCACAGGTGATCGAGGATGGCACTGCGGCTATAAACTCGGTTGCTGTTTCGCAAAAAGAGTTCGAGCAAGCGATATTCGGTGGGGGTCAGGGTGACGGGTTTGCTGGCATAGGTGACGTCGCAGGTGTTGGGGTTCAGTTGCAGTTGTCCCCGCTCTAGTATCGCGGATAAGGGGGCATTTCCTCGCCGCAATAAGGCGCGAATTCTTGCGGTTAATTCGGGAATGTCGAAGGGTTTGACCAGATAATCATCTGCCCCGGCATCGAGTCCTTTAACTTTGTCTTCGGTGGTGTCTTTTGCGGTGAGCAATAAAATCGGCATCTGATAGCCGGAGTTTCGTAGCTTGCCACACAAACTGATACCATCGAGCTTGGGTAGCATGACGTCGAGCAGAATCAAGTCGTAGCCAAAGGCTTCGACCAGTTCTAACCCTTCTTGTCCGTCGGTGGCGATGTCTACAACATAGTTTTGCTCTCGGAGTGTGGCGACTAACGCTTGCGCGATCGGCTCGTCATCCTCCACCAGTAAAATTCTCATGGCGGCTGTTTCACCTGCTTGCGTCGAATATCCTCAGTTGTTAAATCGGTTGTCTTCTAAAGGTTAGTTTTTTCATAAGGTCTCCATGAAAACAGGGTTTCACTTCTGTTTTTCGATCGGGTTTCTTGACTTGCCATTTCCGACAAGCTCATCTCGATCCTAAACGACAAAAACCACAGATGGTGAATCTCAGGGCGAAAAATCTATCCGAAGTATCAGAGATGCGATCGCTTCGATTCGGTTGCCCGATCGCAATCTCTCCCTGGCCGCAACGTTCACGGACACAGGGTTTCTGCCCCTACTCAGCCGCCTCGATTCCCCCCATCGGCCAGTGCTTTTCCCTTGATTTTTTTCCCAGATGCACCCGGTGGACTTTTTCTATTTTACCTCTGGTTTGTGCTGAAATTTTCCGGCCTTTCTTTGCTTTGGGTCTATCCCGATCGCCCTTAATATTTTTTAACAAGCTGCCGCTCGCTTTTTTGTGGTGCGGTTACTTGTTTTAAAAAAAAGCAACTAACCATAATATCATAAAACGTGAAAGGTGTAGATTGCGAATCGTAAAAAATTTGACGGCTCGGTTAACATATTTTTAAACAAATCTCCCCCGGGCTCACTGTCGGGATCCAGGGATGTCTGGGGGACCCCACCGGTTTTTCTCGTGAACACAATGCAATTTATTCTCCCAAGGCCCCGGCGTCAGCCGCCGATGTTTCTGCAATCCCTGCAATCTGCAACTCTCAAGTTAATGATGGGTAATGATTTTAGATGATGAATCGGCAATCAGCAAGGGAAAAATGGCGAGGCGATTGCGCGATCGCGGGTGGGATGCCTACGCCAGTGCGGGCGATCGGGGGGAAAGGCGCGATCGGGTGGGGGAGGGGGAAGTCTCACGAGAAAAAGGAACCCACAGCAGTGCTATAATTTCACAGTTTAAGATTTGCATGGTGAATTCATGTTGAATGTAACATCGAAAAATCTAAAATTGCTATGACTTTGAACCTTCATGTCGTCACGCCCACAAAAGTCGTCTGGGATGCGCCCACCCCCGAAATCATTTTGCCCACCACTAACGGTCAAATTGGCATCCTCCCGGGTCATGTATCGATTGTAACATTTCTCCAAGTCGGGGTGATACGGGTGCGGTTTGAAAAAGATTGGCTTCCGATATTCGTGATGGGAGGATTTGCCGAAGTTGAAGCAGACGAAGTGACGGTGGTGGTCAATGGCGCAGAACGCGGAGACGAAATCGATTGTGCGATGGCGGATAGTGCTTTAGAAACTGCCCGGGAAAGTTTGCACAGCGCCCAGAGTCGTCCGGAAAAAACCCGCGCCCAACAAGCGATCGCCCGGGCGCGGGCGCGGGCGATCGCGGCCCATGACTTCCCTCAGCAATTAATCGGTCGGGTACCCGTGGGAACCGGTTCGACCCGGAAAAATCCCAAAGTTTCGGCGATGAAGACCATCGAAAAGCTGTAACCCAATCCAAGAGGCATTAAAATCAGCCAGCGTCGGGTGCATAAACCCCCCAATTCGGTTGTGCAATTCTCCCACCGAGGGGATACAAGCACCCGACGTGGGCTTGCCGAATCAGTAAATATGCGGTAAAAAAACCCGGTTTCTCACCACTACTAACCGGATCCCCGAGTTTCCCAGGGGTTTGCAACTATTGCTCCAACAATGCCAATAACTGCGCTTCTCCCAATTGCGCGATTCCCAAATCTTGGGCTTTTTTCAACTTAGAGCCGGCATCTTCTCCCACCACCAAATAATCGGTTTTAGAACTCACGGAACTCGTCACCTTTCCCCCGGCATTTTCAATCAAAGATTTTGCGTCATTGCGCGTCAAGGTAGGCAAAGTGCCGGTGAGGACAAAGGTTTTCCCGGCGAAGGTTTGGGCGGGTTTTTCTGCGGCAGATTGTGGGGAACTGGGGGCAGCAGAGAATTGCAATCCTGCCGCTTTTAATCGCTGGATTAACGTTTGGTTTGCCGGGACTTGGAACCATTGCGCCACAGAATCGGCAATTTCCGCACCGATGCCATAAACTGCTTCGATTTGCGCCGGGGATGCGGCGGACAATTGCTCCACATCGGGGAATTTTTCTGTCAGCAATTGGGCGTTGACGCTGCCTACATGGCGAATGCCCAATCCGTATAATACCCGCGCCCAGGGTTTGGTTTTGGATTTTTCCAGTTCCTGGAGCAAGTTGTGGGCGGATTTCCGGCCAAATCGCTCTAAGGCAGAGAGTTTATCTATCGTGAGGTCGTATAAATCCGCTACGGACTGCACGAATTGGCGATCGACCATTTGCTGGACCAGCTTTTCCCCCAATCCGTTAATATCTAAAGCATCGCGACTGCCCCAGTGGACGAGAGACCCGCGCAAAATGGCGGGACAAGAGGCGTTGATACAGCGCGCCACTGCCTCACTTGCGGGTTTGACCGTGGGTTGACCGCATTCCGGGCAGTGGGTGGGCATGCGGAAGGGTTGGGCATTGTCCGGGCGCAATTCCGGCAGGATTCGCACCACTTCCGGGATGATTTCACCGGCTTTGCGAACGATCGCCGTATCGCCGATATGCAAATCTAACTGAGCAATGCGATCGCCGTTATGCAGGGAGGCGCGCGACACGGTAGTGCCCGCCAATTGCACCGGGGATAAATTGGCCACTGGGGTCAGCGCGCCGGTGCGTCCCACTTGCACGGTGACGGATTCCACCCGAGTGGGGGCTTCTTCGGCGGGATATTTGAGCGCGATCGCCCAGCGGGGGGATTTTTGCGTAAATCCCAGTTGTTTTTGCAGGGTCACACTGTTGAGTTTCACCACCACCCCATCAGTCATGTAGGGTAAATCCACCCGTTGCTTGTCCCAATACTGGTAATATGCCTTCACTTCATCGAGCGATCGGCACAATGTCCGGTGGGGATTGACTTTAAACCCCATGTTTTGCAATAATTCCAGAGACTCCCACTGAGTCTGCGCCACCTGGATATCCTCCACATCCGGCACCTGCAAGGTATAGGCAAAGAAATCCAACCGCCGCTGTGCGACAATGCGTGAATCTAGCTGGCGCAGAGTGCCCGCCGCCGCATTGCGCGGATTGGCAAATGCTGCCTCATGCGATCGCGATCGTTCTTCATTAATCCGCTCAAACACATCCAGCGCCAAAAATGCCTCCCCGCGCACCTCCACCACTGGCGGCAGATTCTCGCCCTTCAACCGCAAGGGAATCGAGCGAATCGTCTTCACATTTTGCGTAATCTCCTCCCCCGTCACCCCATCGCCCCGCGTCGCCCCGCGCACCAACAGGCCATTTTCATAAGTGAGCGCCAATGCCGACCCATCGATTTTCAATTCGCACACATACTCAAATTCCTCTCGCGGTGCAATCCGCTGCCATTTTGACTCCCATTGGGCAAATTCTTCCAAATCAAAGGCATTGTCCAAACTGTACAGCGCAATATTATGCTTTACCGTAGCAAATTGCGTCGCCGGCTTTTCCCCCACCCGCTGCGTCGGACTATCCGGCGCAATCAGTTCCGGATATTGATTTTCTAGCTCTTGTAATTCCCGATAAAGCTTATCGTAAACCGCATCCTCCATTATCGGATTGTCGAGGACGTAATAGGCATAACTAGCTTGTTGTAGCTGTTGGCGCAGTTGCTTGGCGCGCTGTTTAATTTCTGCTGTCGATTCTGGCAAGGGACAAGTCTCCTTTTCCTCTGTTATCCAGTTAAGAATTATAGCCGCTTTTCATCCCAGTTTGGGGATGAGCTGCCCCACCCCCAATGCCGGATATTTTATCAGAGTTTTATGCTCTCGTTCCCAGCACTATCCTGGTAATAAGTCAAAAAACCTGTGATTGTTTAATTACTTGTCCCAGTCTTCTACTTCGTAGAGAAACCGCGTGCCCGCCATCAATTTGCGATTGTAAGAGGTACTTTGCACGAACACTGCATACTGTTCCAAGTTGGCGGGTTTTATCCGCACGGTTTCCCCTTTTGGCAATCCCAGCATTTCCCGCGCTGCTTCGCCGGCAAATAAATCTCCGGTTTTGCGATCCATCAATATGACTTCTTTTTTACCTTGGATAGTTTCGGTTTTTGTGAATTCGTAAAAGCCGCGTCCGCGCTTGAAAATTAGGCCATTTTCTTGGACGAATCCTTTAATCGCACAGGTTTTATCTACTTCGAGAACCTGGAATCGTCCCGGAGGAACCGCACGCAAATCGGCAGCTTCCTCATACACTGCTACCTCGCGATTCATCATGGAATTAAACATTTTGTTTAATCCGCGACTCATGCGCCCTTGGGAGGCAACTTCTTTTTCATATGCTTGCAGTTGTTCGTCGGAGGATTGCTGGTAGCAGACAGCAAAAAATAGGTCAGTGATGTAGGAAAACTGGTCTAAACTAATGTGAAAGCCACCAGAGCGATCGGCGAGTTCTTGATAAAACGGCGTAGCATGAGAGCGGTTCAGCGCTTGCACCCCATAAACGGGAATTTCCATCGCTGCTAATTTGTCTAATTCTTTGCGCCAATTCAATTTTTCAGGGGTTTGGGCCGGCGCATGGGGAATCGAATCCCCAATCATTACCACGGTTTTCGTACTATCGGGAAGCCAAGATAGGGATCGCGCTTCATGCAAGACTAATTCATAACATTCCGGGGCATCGCCGCCGTAAG
Source organism: Phormidium sp. CCY1219 (assembly GCF_035615515.1). Lineage (GTDB taxonomy): Bacteria > Cyanobacteriota > Cyanobacteriia > Cyanobacteriales > Laspinemataceae > CCY1219. Next base: position 5,936 of record NZ_JAJENT010000802.1, on the reverse strand, counting down.
TTGCCTCAACATTTTGCACGAAGTGGCAAATTTTATCCAGATCTCCGGAAAAATCTAAGGTTTTCGTGACGTAGGTTTTGCCTGCATCGCAATAGTCTCCGTGGGCGATAATTCCAATACGAATTCCGGGGATTTCATCTAAAAGGCGCGTGACGGTGCTTTTGATTTTTTTGCGAACTTGCGTCAGGCAAGGATACATGCTGCCTGTGGTATCAAAACTGAACAAAACATCAATGGTTTTCATCGTCATTGATATACCTCCGGGGGATAAATTTATAACCCAATTGGCGTGCCACTAAAGCGTCGGTTTAGTAGTAGATAACAAGGCGAAGAAACATTCTATAACTCATTCGTTGCCCAGGCAAAGAGTGGGTATAGCCATCCGGTTTCTACCCGCTACCCTCCCAACGCTCTAGAATCAATATAACCGAGGTTGATTTTTTTGTCAACCCCGAAAGCGCCCTTGGCGGAGATTTATTACTTTGTCAGTACAAATTGCTAATTTTTTGCAAGCTATTGCTAGCCTGTAAGCCAAGCAAATCAGAAATTATGCGATTTTCAAACCTTGCAGAAAAAAGTTATTTTGCTCATTGAAATACCGCGCCGACGATGAGGCTGAGGATCCAGAGACCGAGGGCGACGATCGCCAGAACAGCCAGTATTAATCCCGCCAACAGCAAGAAGACGAACCATTTATCGGCGGGTTTGGCGGGGCGGGGGGAACCAAGGTGAGACTCCAACAGCTCCATATTTTTGAGATTGGCTTTCCAAGCAACATCAAACAAATCGCCGAGTACGGGAACTGTACCCACTAAGGTTTCCAAGAGAATGTTGTAGACCATTTGCAATAAACTGTTGCGCGGTACGCCCATTTGCGCCGCCGCAAAGACGATATACGCCGAAACTAGGGCACCGGCGATATCGCCCCCAGCAGGGAGGAGTCCCAGGAGGGGATCCAATCCGACCCGGTAGCGGGTTCCGGGGATGGTAATCGCGCTATCGAGGAGGCGAGACAGGGTACGAAGGCGGCGCAGATGGTTGGTGTTTGGGTCTCTGGGAGTGGTCATAGAGTGCAGCAGGGATTGGGTGAGTGTAAATCGTTCCCAATTATGACGGAAGATCCGGTGGATTGGATGGGGCGATCGCTGCTTTGGGGAGAGCAAAGCAAGATTGCGATCGCCTTTCCCTTAAAATAAGAGTCACGCCGAGATGAAAGTGGAGAGCGATCGTGAAAAAATATGTCTGTACCGTCTGTGGTTACGTTTACGACCCGGAAAAAGGAGATCCTGACGGCGGAATCGAACCCGGAACCGCCTTTGAAGATATTCCCGAGGATTGGGTGTGCCCGGTATGTGGTGTGGATAAAACCGATTTTGAACCACAGTAGGGATTTTTGTCATTTGTCCTTTGTCATTGGACATTTGTCATTGGACATTTGTCATTTGTCATTTGTCCTTTGAAGGAGTACCAATGACCTGTTACCAGATGACCAATGACCAATATGACCAATGACCAATATAACCAATATGACCAATGACACTTGACCAATGACAATTGACCAATGAGCCGCACGGGAATCGGTGCGTCACCCCCGTCGGGGATTGGTTGATTTGTGTGATAGGGTGGCGGGGGTGACGCACCCTACACCCCAAAACCAATGACCAATATGACCAATATGACCAATGACCAATATGACCAATATGACCAATGACCAATATGACCAATGACCAATGACAATTGACTAATAAAAATTGACGAATGACTAATAAACTGTTAATTACTGGTGCTAGCGGCTTTTTAGGATGGAATCTGGGTCAAAAAGCCAAACAAAACTGGCAGGTTTATGGGACTTATTTTTCCCTAAAACCGAGCAGCATTCCCGGGGTAAATTTGTTACAGGTTGACTTGAGGGATTTTGCGGCAATGAAGCGTTTGTTTGAAGAGATTAAACCGGATGCGGTGATTCATACGGCGGCCCAATCTCAACCGAATTTTTGTCAAGTTCATCCCCAGGAATCCCATAAAATCAATGTGAAGGCATCTTGCAATCTGGCGGGTCTTTGTGCCGATGCGGAGATTGCTTGCGTTTTTACTTCTACTGATTTGGTATTTAATGGGTTAAATCCGCCTTACAAAGAAACAGATCCGGTGTGTCCGGTGAGCATTTATGGCGAGCATAAAGTGATGGCGGAACAGGGAATGCGCGATCGCTATCCGAAAACGGTGGTTTGTCGGATGCCGTTAATGTTTGGTTATGGCGGGCCGGTGGCGAAAAGTTTCTTGCAACCGATGTTGCAAACCCTGCGGGAAGGAAAAGAACTGAGTTTGTTTGTGGATGAATTCCGCACCCCGGTCAGCGGGAAAGTGGGCGCAGAGGGGTTGTTATTAGCCCTAGAAAAAGCACCGGAATTGCTACATTTGGGCGGGAAAGAACGGGTGTCGCGCTATCAGTTTTTGGCGATAGCGGTGGAGGTGCTGCAACTGAGGGATGCTAACCTAAAAGAAGGTCGGCAAGCGGAAGTAAAAATGGCGGCACCACGGCCACCGGATGTGTCGTTGGATAGTTCAAAGGCGTTTGCATTGGGCTACAATCCGCCGGATTTGCGAGAACAGTTGCAGCAGTTTCGCTTTCAATTGTAGGGGTAAATAGCCACAGTGGGCGAGTTATTTGGCATGGTTACGGGGGGAGGCGGAGCCTCAAATAGGGCGTTCCCAGGCAGGAGTCTGGGAACGAGTTAAATGGATTCAAATGGGTTAGAATGAGTTAGAATGAGTTAGAATTATTTGGCATACTTATTTATCGTCAGGTGGAGTGTCAATTATCAAGCGTAAATCGGCCTTGAGGTCAGATAAATTGCGAGCGATCGTCGTCGGGGGAGGTGCGGCGGGATTTTTTGGTGCGATTACCTGCGCCCAAACCCATCCCGATGCGGAGGTGACGATATTGGAAGCGGGACGCGATCCGCTGAAGAAGGTCAGAATTTCCGGTGGGGGGCGCTGTAATGTGACGCATCATTGTTTTGAACCGGCGCTGTTAGTGCAAAATTATCCCCGAGGAGGAAAAGCGTTGCGCGGTGCTTTTTCGCGGTTTCAACCCCGGGATACGGTGGAGTGGTTTGAATCGCGGGGAGTGAAGCTGAAAACTGAGTCGGATGGGCGAATGTTTCCCATCACCGATGATTCGGAAACGATTGCGGGTTGTTTGATGGGGGAAGCAAAACAAGCGGGGGTGCAACTTCGCACGGGGGTGGCGGTGGTGGGGGCGATCGCACATCCTGCAAACTCCGGAACTGAGGGGGTTGAGGGGGGAAAGTTTGAAATTTTGTTAAAGTCTGGGGCAAAGTTGGAATGCGATCGCCTATTATTAACAACGGGAAGTCATCCCCTCGGGTATCGAATTGCCAAGTCCCTGGGACACCAAATCGAACCGCCGGTACCGTCTTTGTTTACGTTTAATCTGGAGGGCGATCGCCTAAAGGATTTAGCGGGAATTTCGGTGGCGAATGCGATCGTGCAATTACCCGAGGCCAAATTACAGCAAACTGGTCCTGTGTTAATTACCCATTGGGGACTGAGCGGTCCTGCAGCGCTCAAACTTTCTGCATGGGGGGCGAGATATTTGTCCGCACAAAAGTATCGCGCCCCATTAACAATAAATTGGGTACCGCAATATAACCCGGAAACCGCGCGGGCCGAGTTGCTACAGTTAAAGTCTGCTGCGCCAAAATCGGCGATCGCCAAGTGTAACTGCTTTGCCCTTCCGCGCCGCCTTTGGGAACGATTGCTCGCCACGGTGGCGATCGACCCCCAAACCCGTTGTGCGGAAATTTCCAAAAAAGCGTTTAATCGCTTGGTGGAAGAATTAACGCGGGGACGCTATCAAATTACGGGGAAAGGGGTGTTTAAAGAAGAATTCGTCACCTGCGGCGGTGTCAAACTCAAAGAAGTGAATTTTAAAACAATGGAAAGTCGGTGCTGTCCCGGTCTTTATTTTGCTGGAGAAATCCTGGATATTGACGGGGTAACGGGAGGGTTTAATTTCCAAAGTGCTTGGACCACCAGTTGGTTGGCGGGTCAGGCGATGGGAAAATCCGCAGGGTGAAGCTGTTGCAAGGGGATGATCTTTTTGGGAAAAAATTAGGGGGCGATCGCCAAGATTATCGGTTAAAAATGGGAGCAAAACGTGGCAGGTAAAACCCAACATATCTTCGTGTTTTTAGAAATTTTTTCCCGGGAAGGGGGAATTCAGTCTTATGTGAAAGATATTCTGCAAGCTTACGGGCAAATTGCCTCGAAAAATCAGATGAAGGCGCAGGTGTTGCTATTGCGCGACGATCCGGAGTGCGATAATCCATTTGCCGATAATGAGGCGTTTGAATTTCATTATCTCAAAACCCTACCGCCGTGGCGGGGGCGCTGGCGTCTGGCGATGACATTACTGGCGCTGTTGGTGCAGCGGCGTCCTCAATGGGTGTTTTGCGGTCATATTAATTTAGGGCCGTTGGTACAACTGTTGTGCAAACCCCTCGGAATTCCCTACACGGTGTTGACCTACGGGAAGGAAGTGTGGGAACCGTTAGACCCTAGGGCGCAAAAGTCGCTGCAGAAGGCGGATCGGATTTGGACGATCAGTCGGTACAGTCGCGATCGCGCTTGTGAGGAGAATGGATTGGATCGGAAACAGTTTGCCTTGCTCCCTTGCGCGGTGAATGGAACCCTATTTACCCCCGGTCCGAAACCGCCGGAGTTAGTGGAACGGTATGGGTTGGCGGATTCCCGGGTGTTGATGACCGTGGCACGTCTGTGGCCCGGGGATATTTATAAAGGGGTGGATGTCACCATTCGGGCTTTGCCAATTATAGCACAAGCGATTCCCAATGTCAAGTATTTGGCTATCGGACGGGGGGAAGATCGCCCGCGATTGGAGCAACTGGCGCGAGAGTTGGGGGTGAGCGATCGGGTGGTCTTTGCCGGGTTCGTGCCGGCGGAGGAATTAAGCGCACATTATCGGGTTGCCGATGCCTATATCATGCCCTCTCAAGAAGGGTTTGGCATCGTGTACATGGAAGCGATGGCCACGGGAAAACCGGTGCTGTCTGGGGATAGGGATGGATCGGCAGATCCCCTGCAAGATGGCAGGTTGGGTTGGCGAGTGCCCCATCGCGACCCGGAGGCGGTGGCGAAAGCTTGCATCGAAATCCTCAAAGGCGAGGACAAGCGCTGTGACGGGGAGTGGTTGCGTCAAGAGACGTTGGCGGCATTTGGTACGGATGCCTTCACTCACCGCCTCCAACAATTACTCGCGGTTTCTGAGTAGTATGGAAGTGTTGGATAATATGACACAGGAGTAAATCGTGAATCAAGGAACGACTAAAAATTTTATGTTTGCCCTTTCGGAATTGAGCCGATGGGTGGTGCCACTGTTAATCGTGTGGTTGTTGGTGTCGATTGGTTTGGGATGGGTCGTTAAGTCGATTTTGATTATACTCGCATTAATAGCGATCGCGCCAGTGGTGGCATTTGTTGGCTTGCGCTGGTGGCTGAAGCGCAATATCATTATCGATCGCTGTCCGGTTTGCAGTTATGAAATTACCGGTTTGAATCAAACTCAGTTTCAATGTCCCAGTTGTGGGGAACCGCTGAAGGGAGCACAAGACCATTTCGAACGGTTGACGCCGCCGGGAACCATTGAGGTGGACGCGGTTGAGGTTTCGCCAAAAACCTTTGAGGGGTCGCGTTAAATGCCAGTCAGTCACTTGTGGCGATCGCCCCTAGAGGTGCGATCGCCACTGTGTCTTGTGGGTGAACCCCCTGGCGCGCTTACAACTGTTCCGGATCCATGCCTCGCGCGCGCAGTCTCTCGATGAGAGCCTGATAGCGCTGCTGTTCTTCTTGCAGTTGCGCCTCTGCTCGTTCGGCGCGTTGGCGCTCTTGTT
>NZ_JAJENT010000801.1:0-10387 GCF_035615515.1 Phormidium sp. CCY1219 | reverse complement strand
AGTGGCGAAGAACCCACCGATGGTAGTGGCGAAGAACCCACCGATGGTAGTGGCGAAGAACCCACCGATGGTAGTGGTGAAACATCCACTAGCCCGCTGTTCGACGCGCAATATGTCATCGAGCAAAACCAAGATGCACTGCAAGAGCAGTTCCCAGACTTCGACTTCGAGAATCTCACCGAAGAGCAAGTCGCGCAAGTCGAGGATTATGTGAGCCAAGAGGGATTGCAGCCCTCTCCCTCGGTGAATTTGAGCTACTTTAATTCCGTGGTGAAAGAGCGAGTGAGTTCTGCACTGCAAGAAGAGGGATTAACCCAAGAAGAAATCGCCAATCTCAGCCAAAAAGAACTGCTGCAAAAGGCAGTAGAACTCGGCTACAGTCCGACGCCGTTGGTTCAGTTCGATTACTTCAAATCGGTTCACTCCGAGGAGCTGACCGAGTTAGCCAGCGAAAAGGGAATTGACCTTGCATCTCTGTCTAATGAAGAACTGTTGAAGTTCATCACCAGCGAAGGTGTGGCAGAAGGGTTGAATCCCTCTGCATTCTTTAACTTCGAGTTCGTCAAGAAACAGCACAAAGAAAAAATTCGCGAAGCGGTAGACATCGCCGATGGCGAAGAAGGCGTGGCGGAACTCGAACCGGAAAAAGTTCTCGATAACGTCTTTGACAGCGGAGAATACTACATCGACGTGCGCTTCGTTCGCGAGCAATACTCGCAACAACTCATCGAGTTCTATGGCGTGACTTCCGTGGAAGAACTCAGCGACGAGCAGGTAGAAGCGTATGCGTTCAGCGAAGAAGCAGAAGCAGCGGATGTGAGCATGTCTCCGTTGAATCTGGAAGGCTTTGCGGCGCAATACACCGCTGAATTGACCGCCTTCTATTCCGTAGAAAGCGTGGAGGAACTCTCCGAATATGAACTCTACCGATTCATGGCCACCGAAGCTGTGGAGCAAGGGCTAGATGTGACGGAATATGTGGAGGTGTCTTACTATCAAAGCACCTTTGAGGCGGCGATGGTCGCCACCTTCGGAGTCGCTTCGATTGAAGAAGTGAGTGCCGAGCAAACCGTCGAGTTCGTGTTTGGCGATGCAGCTCCCTATGTAGATGCGGAATTCTTTAAGCTGAAATACGGCGAAGAAACCACCGCTGACGGCACGTTGGTGAAAGAGCTGTCTGGCGAAGAACTGAAGTATTATATATTCAGTGCGGGTTGGGAAGCCGGCTTTACCAATCTCTCGGCATTCGACATCGAAACGTTTACCACGCAATACTCGGCGCAAGTGGTGGAATTCTACAGCGCCAGCAGCATTGAAGAGGTCAGCGAAGCCGAAATCGTCGATTACATGGTCGGCGAAGCCTGGAAAGTCGGTGTGGATCTCTCTGAGTTCGTGACGGCGGAAGATGTAGAAGTCTATCGCAGCGAACATGAAGCGGGACTGGCGGAATACTACGGCATCACTGTGGAAGAAGTGACCGAACTGAGCGCCGAAATCGTGGTTGACTTCGCATTCGGTGGCGTGAGTGAGGCGGTTGACTTCGACTACGCGCGGTTTGCCCTCGGCGAAGAGATGGTGACCTACTTCACCGAGCAAGGTGAGACAGTGACGGATGCTTCCGAACTGAGCAAGCTGCAAGTGGTGGAATACCTGTACGCACAGGATAGCCTGGAAGCGGTGAAGCTCTCGGCGTTCGATGTGAAGGGATTTGTGGACGCCAATACCGACGCGATCGCAGAAGCGTTTGGTGTGGAAGCAGAAGAAGTCGCCGAAATCGATCGCGAAAAACTCGAGAAGTTCATGCTGGGCGAAGGCGTCCAACTGGGCCTGAGCTTGTCAGGCTATGTAGAACTCGACTACATTCGCGAAACCTACACTGAGGCGATCGCAGGCTCTCTCGAAGTCTCCGTGGACGAAGTGGCGAATCTCGATGATGCCAGCTTGCTGGAATGGGTGGGCAGCGAACTGTCTACCATCGATGTCAACTACGTTGGCTATCAGTTCGAGCAACTCAGCGAAACCCAACAAACTGACCTGCTCACCAACTTAGAAATCGATGTAGACCTCACCGCCGGCCAAGTTCTCACCGCCGACCAACTGGTGAAGATTGCCTACAGCGAAGAGTTCAAGGCTGCCTTAGAAGTCGAAGAAGTCAAGCTCTCCGCGATCGATGTCTCCGGCTATATCGCAGACAATGCCGACGCCCTCTCCGCCTTCTATGGCGAAGCCGGCATCAAAGTGAACAGCGGCTCGAACAAGCTCAAGAGCGGTTCTCTCAACTTCAAGAGCGGCAACGTCGCCAAGAGCGGCTCTATGAAGTTCAACAGCAGCTCGATGAAGCTCAGCGGCGATTCTTCCATGAAGCTGAAGAGCGGTTCTCTCAAGTTCAAGAGCGGCAAAATCTCTGGCGATGCTGAGTTTGATGTCAGTAACCTCACCGATAAGCAGGTCGTCAAGTTCATGTTCGACACCGGCTGGGAACAAGGCATCAACCCCTTGAACTATGTGGAAGTCGAATATCTCAAGAGCGAATTCGCGGTAGATATCGCTCGCTACTACGACATCGAAGTGAGCGCCGTGGGCGAACTCAATGAGGGTTTGGTTCTCGACTACATGTATGGTGGTCTGTCGAACGATATCGACTATAGCTTCGTGCGCTCTACCTATGAGTCCGAACTGACGGCTGAGTTTGGCGTCTCCTCGGTTGAGGAAGTCAGCGACCTGCAAGTGCTCGAATACGTGTATGCCCAAGGTCCCGCTAACGTGGAACTCTCTGCGGTAGATGTGAAAGGATTTGTGGAGCAGTACGGAGAACAAATCGCCGAACAATTCGGTGTGGATCTGTCCACGGCTCCGGAAGTGAGCGAGTTCGAGATTAAATCCTTCATGTTCAACCAAGCATCGGAACAACTGGGGATTGATGTCAGCGAGTTCGTCAACTTCGAATACTACAGCGCTAACTTCAGCCAACAAATCGTCTCGAACTATCGCGTGGAGAATGTCTTCAATCTCCAGTCCGATATGGTTTACGACTTCATGTCCGGTGAAGGTATCTCGGAAGGTCTGGCGACTTCCCCGGCGATCGACTTAACCTGGTATCGCGAAACCTACGCCGATATCCTCACTCAAGAACTCGAAACCATCGATGGGGACGGCAATGGCGAAATCAGCGATGGCGAACTGTATGACTACGCCGTGGGTACCGGGTTGGAAAATGGTCAAGAAACCTCCGACTCCTATGACCTGGAATCCTACTTCGCAGATGATGCAGTGGTAGATGACCTGCTCAATTACTCCGGTGCGACTTCGATTGAAGAAGTCTCGAACCTCGAAAAGGTCGAGTATATCTTCGGTCAAGGTCTGAGCGACGGTCACAGCCCCGACGGTCTTGGTTTGGATGCCATCAAGAACGACCCCGCGAACCAAGATGGATTGCTCCAGTTTGCCAGTGCGACCTCGATTGAAGAGGTAAGTATGTATCAAGTGTACAACTACGCCAGCTCTGAAGGTCTACTGGTCTAGGTCGCCCTCGATACTCTAGCGGTGCTGCACTTCGCAGCCCGCTGAGGGGGTTCCCTCAATTTGGTAAGAGCCTTTTTCTCAAAGCCCGCTTGTGCGGGCTTTGTTCTTGTCACTTCCCTCCGAGGGAAGAATTATCGAAAATTGTATGTGTATTTGGAATGGAAATCGGGTGCGCTAAAATCTAGGCAAACTCATATTATGGGAGTGGAGAATTATGGCTTGGAAACCCGGTCACGCTTTACAAAATGGTCGGTATGTTATCGAAAAAGTCCTGGGGTCAGGTGGGTTTGGAATTACCTATCTGGCAAAGGATAATCGGGGTCATTCTGTGGCGATTAAAACCCTGACCCCGAAGGCGCGATCGCCGCGCGAATTTGCAGAACAAAAGCAAGCCTTTCTCAATGAAGCGGAATGTCTGGCTCAATGTACTCATCCCAGTATCGTCCGTGTGGCGGAAGTTGTCCCGGATGACTCGTCATGTTATTTGGTGATGGAATATGTAGAAGGCACTGATTTAGCCACTTTGGTGGAAACCAAAGGCGCTTTACCGGAGTGGGAAGCGTTATTTTATATTCACCAAATTGGCGATGCGATCGGTTTGGTTCACGATCGCGGCTTTTTGCATCGGGATATCAAACCCCTGAATATTATCGTCCGCAAAAATCGCTCGGATGCAGTTCTGATTGATTTCGGGTTTGCCCACTCGTTTAGTCAGGACCGGGTTGAAGTTCATCCGGAATATGGCTCGCGCGGGTTTGCTCCCCTGGAACAATACGACCTGCGATCGCGGCGCGGGGCGTATTCCGATGTGTATAGTTTGGCAGCAACCTTATATGCTCTTCTCACTACAGAAGTGCCCGCCTCGGCGACTTCTCGCGATCGCGCCCGCATGAAGGATGCCACGGACCCCCTGGTGCCCCCGCAAGAACTCAATCCCCACATCAGCGATCGCGTGAATGCCGCTATCCTGAAAGGCTTGGCCTTGGATCCGGAACATCGCCCCCAGTCGGTGAAGCAGTGGTTATACTTGCTGGGCACCGGCACGGATGCCGATCGCGCTTTTATGCCCCCGGAACTGCTTTCTGGGGTAGACAGCTCCCCCACCCCGCCCGCTTCCGCTGTGGGAATGGACTACAGCACCCTGCGCGATCGCCTCGCTGCCGGTGAGTGGCAAGCGGCGGACCGCGAAACCGAGGCGCTGATGGTGCGGGTCTGCGGTCGGGAAGCGGATGGCAAAATAAATATACAAGACCTCAAAAACTTCCCCTGTCGAGATTTACGCACAATCGATAAACTCTGGCGAGAATACAGCGACAATCGGTTTGGGTTTAGCGTCCAACGGCAGATTTGGAAAGCGGTTGAGAAAAATTACGAAGCCTTTAGCGATCGCGTGGGCTGGCGACAAGGACAATCCTGGCTGCCTTACGGCAAACTCACTTTTGATAGTTCCGCTCCGGAAGGCCATCTCCCCAGTTGGGGGCGTCGCGGTCGCTTCTGGCCCACTTTGGCGGCCAAAATTCGCGATTGCAGCTTGTAGCGCCCCAGTTTAGGGCGATCGCCCTCCCCGCCTCCCTGCCCGAGTTTTGCGAAACAGGTTCCGCCTCTGTACCGGATTGTGGTAGAATTCCCTCTGCCCGACAGTTCATCTCAGGTTAGAATTTTCTCATGTCGGGTCTTCCCGCCCGGTCTAAACTGAATCCTAGGCTATCACCGAACCTATGGTCAAAATCTATGCCTGAAGAGCAAAACTCCCCCAATTCTCTCAACTCTTCCAATACCGAACCCACCTCCACCCCGGTTCCCGGCGAGGGAGACAATCCGATCGCCGCCGTGACTTCTCCCCTGTCCCCAGAGAATGGCGGCGGTACAGAGGTCCTCTCCGAAGAGGAACGGCGCGTGTTTTTGGATCGCGATTCCGCTAATGGCACTCTCAACCGTAATGCCGATCGCGGCGCTACTCTGGAAGCAGTCCCGGTTAAGGGGTGGCGCATTAGCCCCGGTGCCTTGGTTTTGGGCGCGATCGCGGTGATGATTCTCGGTCTGGCCCTGGATAATATTTGGCTCGGATTCGCCGGGGCGGTGTCTACCTTTGCCATTTCCCTGCGAATTATTTGGCCGAATTGGGGCACAATCTGGACTCAGTTGGTGCCCCCTGCATGGCGTTCTGTGGTCATCGCTTGTTTGGGACTGCTGATCGCCACCATCGGGTTTCTGATGCTGAGCGGTTCGAATCAGCAACCGGGTAGCCGCAATATCCAAATTAATTGGGATGCGATCGGCGCTGTAGGCGATGTGGTGGGGGCTTTGGGGCAAATCTTGATTGCTATCCTCGCGGTGTATGTGGCGTGGCGACAGTACATTATTTCTAAGGACCTGACGATTCAGCAAAATCGCATTACCCAGCAACAAACGATTGATGCCTATTTTCAAGGGGTCTCGGATCTGGCGCTGAATGAAGAAGGGTTGCTAGAAGATTGGCCGCAAGAACGGGCGATCGCAGAAGGACGAACCGCCGCTATCCTGGCAAGTGTGGATGCTGAAGGAAAGGCCAAAATTATTCGCTTCCTGTCTCAGTCTAAGTTGCTGACTCCTCTGCGCCGCGATCGCCACCTGGGCCGTCCCATCCTGGATGGAAGCGGGGGTTATGCGGAAGATCGTCCCTATGGGGTGCGCGTCATCGACCTCGGTGTGATGTTGGCGGGGGCGAATCTCGCTTACACTGACTTGCGCTGGACGGAGTTAAGTGAAGCTAATCTGGTAAAAGTCAATCTCAGCCATTGCGATTTGGTGAAGGCGAATCTCTCCCGCGCTATCCTCTGCGAGGCAAATCTCTCTGGTGCGGATATGAAGGGGACTCGCTTCTATTACGGTTCGGTGGAAACCGCTTCTGCGCGCAGTCGCACCCAACGCCCGAATTTCAAAACCGGGGAATATACCGGGGCGGTGATTGAAAATGCGGATTTCTCTGGGGTTGAGCGCCTCTCGGACAAGCAACGCTATTATTGTTGTGCCTGGGGAGGATCGAAAACTCGCGAAACCATCCCCGGCGGTTGCGAAGGAATTCCCAATAAGTTGGGCCGATAAAGGGTTTCGCCGTTTGTCGTCACCCCTGCAGGGGTTCGGACTCGCCCCTACTTTAGGCGCGATCGCGCCTAGGGTGGGCGATCGCTTCACCTCCCCTTCGGTTTCATGGTACGGCGGGAAAAGGGTTTTACTCCTCCGCCGGGAAGATTCCCCGGTTCTTTCGCGCTTCCATCGCTTTTTCTAAAATGTCTAGCAGTCCGGGGGCTTCTTCTTGCAGGGTCAGCAGCAGTCTCTCTCCGATATCTTCGTCTCCCGGGTCTTTCCCCGTTTCCATCACCGCCCGCAACCGAGGCATGGCAATATCATCTACAATTTGAATTAACCCACTCAAACATCGGTTAAATTGTTTCTCGGTCATTATCGCATCTTCCAAGGGGAATTCAATAATCGCCCGAATCTCTCCATCGCTGGGGTCGTATTCCCACTGCAGCATTTTCGTCTCCCAGGAAATGCACAGCATGGTTTGCAAAATCGCTTCTTTAAACCTATGCTCGCTGACTCCGGAAATCACCTGCGGCGCAAACAGTTTAAAAAATTCTCCGTCTTCGTCTAGCTGGATCACGATCAGGAAATGCTCCACGTTCTCCGCTTGTACGCCCGTAATAATTCGGTTGTTCTCTTCATCTATCTCGTATTTCCAACCTCGGTTGTCGAGATAATCGGCAATCTGTTGTAAACTCGCGCCCATATTGAATGTCCTTTTTTTAGCTATGAACGGTTACGCCTGTGGTTGCTATTGAGGATTAGGATAAAACATCATTGCCTACATTATCCTATCTTTCCTGCTCCCCGCTTCGTTGCCAATTGAAAATTAAGAATTGGGAATTGAAAAAAATCCCCTGCCTCCCTGAGTCCGCCTCTTTTACCACAACTCAAACTATTTGTCAAGTCCATTCTCCCCCATTGCAGATTACCAACAATAGGCAAACCGATGCCACTACATGGCACCTCGAGGGGTTCCCGGTCTCATTGTGCGACCCACAACCCACCTGAACTCGCCCGAGGCAATTAACTATTCAGAATGAATCACGGGCAATTTTCTCACTTATGAATTCTTAATTCTCCACCAGCCACTCACTTACCACCGAACTGCATCAGCCCCCACCCCTGACAACCAACGTTACCAAGTATGCAGGGGAAATGGCAGATAAGCAACGGTATGGAATAAATAAGAAAATCCTTGATTCTTAATTCTGCATTGCGAGCTGAATCCTCGGCGGCATTTACCATCAAAGTTCACAACTGTCAAGGTCAAAAAGAGATAAAACAGTGCGATCGCGATCGCACCCGGATGGGGGAAAAAAGGCATAATTGGAATTACGTTATCGAGAACAACAGTGAACATCGTAACTCATCACACCATGACCCCCAAGTTTCTCTTGCCCCTGCAAAAATTAAATGGCCTCCAGGCAACGCCCTACAGCGCATGGCCTCGAGAATTGGTCATCATCGACCCCGGGGTAGAAGATTACCAGATACTCGCCGCCGCAGTGCGCCCAGGGTGCGACGTGGTGGTACTCCATCCCGAAGAAGATGGCATCGCGCAAATTACCCAGCTTGTGGCAGGAACGGGGCAATACCGGGGAACCACCACCCTCCACCTCATCTCTCACGGCGAACCGGGAACCCTCTACCTGGGCAACCGCATCCTCAACCGCGAAACCCTGCCTCACTAAGCCCCCCAACTGCAACAGTGGCGAATTAAGCAACTCCACATTTACGGATGCCAAGTCGCCGCCAATTGCGAGGGACAAGAGTTTTTACAACAGCTACACCGCTACACCAACGCCCACCTCTATGCCAACCCCCACCCCACCGGCAACCCCGCCCAAGGGGGCACCTGGCACCTACAACAAATGTTTCCCCAGGGGGAACCGGGACAGGGGAATTGGGAATGGGTCATGGGCGACGGCACTGATAACAACGGACAAGGGACAAACCACTCCTCACCCTTCTCTCCCCACACCCTGACCACCTATTCTCATACCCTGGGATTCAACCCCCAAACCACCTCCGCCGTGGGAAACGGTCCGTTTTCCGTCACCGTAGGAGACTTTGACGGGGATGGCAAGAAGGACGACTTGGCGGTGGCGAACAACGTCGACGACAACGTCTCGGTACTCCTGGGAGACGGCAGTGGCAGTTTCAACCCCCAAACCACCTTCGCCGTGGGAAACAGTCCGTTGTCCGTCACCGTAGGAGACTTCAACGGGGATGGTAACGACGACTTGGCGGTGGCGAACCGCATCGACAACAACGTCTCGGTACTCCTGGGAGACGGAAGTGGCAGTTTCGGTACCCAAACCACCTTCGCCGTGGGAGATTTTCCGTATGCCGTCACCGTAGGAGACTTCAACGGGGATGGCAACGACGACTTGGCGGTGGCGAACCGCATCGACGACAACGTCTCGGTACTCCTGGGAGACGGAAGTGGCAGTTTCGGCACCCAAACCACCTTCGCCGTGGGAAACCTTCCGTGGTCCGTCACCGTAGGAGACTTCAACGGGGATGGCAAGGACGACTTGGCGGTGGCGAACAACTACGACGACAACGTCTCGGTACTCCTGGGAGACGGCAGTGGCAGTTTCGGCACCCAAACCACCTTCGCCGTGGGAGACAATCCGCGTGCCGTCACCGTAGGAGACTTCAACGGGGATGGCAAGGACGACTTGGCGGTGGCGAACAACGGCAACAACAACGTCTCGGTGCTCCTGGGAGACGGGACTGGCAGTTTCGGTACCCAAACCACCTTCGCCGTGGGAGGCAGTCCGCGTGCCGTCACCGTAGGAGACTTTGACGGGGATGGCAAGAAGGACTTGGCGGTGGCGAACGACGGCGACGACAACGTCTCGGTGCTCCTGGGAGACGGCAGTGGCAGTTTCAACCCCCAAACCACCTTCGCCGTGGGAAACAATCCGCGTGCCGTCACCGTAGGAGACTTCAACGGGGATGGCAAGAAGGACGACTTGGCGGTGGCGAACTTCGGCGGCAACAACGTCTCGGTACTCCTGAACAATCCTGCTACGGTGACATCCGTCACCGCCACCAAGGCTGATGGCAGCTACGGTGTGGGAGAAACCATCGCCATCACCGTCACCTTCGACCAAACCGTTACCGTCACTGGCACCCCCCGCCTGCAACTGGAAACTGGCACCACCGACCAATATGCCACCTATGCCAGTGGCAGTGGCACTAATACCCTCACTTTTAACTATGTTATCCAATCGGGGGACACCTCTGCTGACTTAGAATACCTCTCCACCACTGCCTTAGGACTGAATGGAGGTACGATTGAAGATAGTGTGGGCTTCAGTGGTGACTTAACCCTCCCCGCTTTGGGTTCTACCAACTCCCTCGGTGGGAGTAAAGCGATTGTGGTGGATACCACCGCCCCCACCTTATCTTCAGTCAGCATGGCATCCGACAATGCCAATGACCCCAGTTTGGCCAAAGTGGGGGATACGGTGACAGTGACGTTTGCCGCTGATGAAGCTCTCAGTGGCACACCTACTGTCACGATTGGCGGTCAAACGGCTACGGTCACTAATCCCAGTGGTAACAATTACACCGCCACTTACACCCTGCAAGCCACCGATACTGAAGGGTCGCAAGGGATTAACATCGACTTAACAGGTGTGACTGATGCGGCGGGCAATGCGGGAACTGCGGTAACGGCTACTACCGATGCCAGTAATGTCACTTTTGATGCCACTGCACCGGATGCACCCACGATTGCCACCACTGGCACAACCAACAATTCGACTCCCGATATTACGGGGAC
>NZ_JAJENT010000800.1:0-1151 GCF_035615515.1 Phormidium sp. CCY1219 | reverse complement strand
AATTCATTTAGCAAGGTTTCTTTCAACACCTATGCAGATGATGGTAAATCCATCTCTACCGTCAATGCCTTTTCTGCTAGTGACGATAGTTATTACTATGTTTAGTCATTGCAGTTAAGAGCGAGACTTAATATTGTATAAAGACATAACCGCTGTTAGCTGGGAGAAAAGCTTTCAGCGGTTCTCCCCCGTTCCGGATTTTCCTTTTTTAAACAATAAAAATAACAAATATGAGCGATAGACTCATTTTGAACATAAGGAGAAACAATGATGGTTGTAGAAGATTTGAATTTTGTAGAAACAGTGCAGGAAAGCGAGCAACTTGCAGGCGGGGTGTGGACGTCTGCTGATGCAGACACGATCGCCGTTTCCGGGTTTGGTTATGGCGAAGCTACGGCTATAGCCAGCGGTGACTATACCTCAACCAGCAGCGAAACCTCTGTTTTGGTTTATACCTCGGAGGATTACGCGATGACGGACTCTTTTGCTGAAGGGTCTGCTTACGCGGAAAGTGACTATGGTACAAGTAGCTCAGAAGATACCAGTCTTTCTTTCTCTCTTTATTCTTAGACCATTATCGCCAGGAGATAAATAACCATGCCTAAGCCCTTCAAATCCACAACTCTCACAGACGCCAGTGGCAGCAGCGCTACCGTGAGTGCCGCTTCGGTGGCGGATGAAACCGGTGCGGCAAGTCACAGCGAGACGATCGCCACTTCATCCACCGGGGAAACCAGTACCAGTAGCGACACGGAGTTTACTCCCGGGGCCACCGCCAGCAGTGCCAGTGGGGAAGCGATCGCTGCCTCAGACTCGCCCCCCAGCACCACTGCTACCGCTCACACTTCGGGAGAAAATAGCAATTCCCACAATGCCAACAACGCCCAGGAGGAGAGCAATCCCGGGAGCGATGAAGCCGAGACATCGGTTTCCCCGGCGGCGGGGGAGAGCAGTAGCAGCAGCGCTCAAACCAATAACGCCGGGGGAAGTGCCAGTAGTGCTAGTGCTACGGCAACTCCCAGCCAAAGCAATGTCAGTACCGAAGCCAGCAGCAATTCCAGCAATGCCAGCGCCTCGGGAGAAAGTGCCGATGCGGGGGAGGATAGTGCCAGTAGTGCTAGTGCTACGGCAACTCCCAGCCAAAGCAATGC
>NZ_JAJENT010000799.1:0-11873 GCF_035615515.1 Phormidium sp. CCY1219 | reverse complement strand
GGGAATCAACAACCTCCCCCGAATCAACCCTCACAGAATCAACCGCCAGGGAATCAACAACCTCCCCCGAATCAACCGCCAGGGAATCAACAACCCGCGCCAAATCAACCCTCACAGAATCAACCGCCAGGGAATCGACAACCTGCGCCGAATCAGCAACCTGCGCCGAATCAACCGCCAGGGAATCAGCAACCTCCGCCGAATCAACCGCCAAGGAATCAACAACCCGCGCCGAATCCGCAACCGAGTCAGCAAGCGCCACCGCCGCAGGAAAATACCTCCTTGCGGGTGGCAAACAACCCGCAAGCGGATAAGATAGGAACGGCGAATCCCGGTTCGGGAGGTTCTGCACCGGCGCAAATTTTGCAAGTGGAAGCAAATACCACTGCGCTTTCCGTGGAAGGGATGCGATCGCCTGCACCTGCGCCCGCCCCTGCAGCACCTGCGCCCGCCCCTGCAGCACCTGCGCCCCAAAATGCCGAACCGGCACCTCAAAATGGGCAATCCGCCCCCAACGGCGAACCGGCACCTCACAATGGGCAATCCACCCCCAACGGCGAACCGGCACCTCACAATGGGCAATCCACCCCCAACGGAGAGAACTCCAGTTCGTCAACAAGTACACCCGCCCCGCGACAAGTGGCGGCAAATCTCACTCCCGTTACCGAGAGCTTAAATGCGGGAAATATCGGTAGTGCGGTAATGCAGCTCGATCGCGTACAAAATCAGCAATTTTCCGATTATTTCGGACAAAATCTCTCGGAGAATTTCCAATCTCCGCAAAGCATTCGGGATACTCTGAGCGAGATTACCCAGCAAACCGGCACCCGGGCGGGAATTTTTTATACTATGCTGCTAAGCGATCGCCTAGAATTGGTGTTAGTCACTGCTGATGGCACTCCGATTCGCGAAAGTATTACCGAAGCGAACCGCGAAGTGCTGCTGCAAACCGTGCAAAAATTGCGTTCGGCAATCACCAATCCCAGATTCCTCAATACCACTCGATATTTAGAGCCGGCGCAACAACTTTATCAATGGTTAATTGCCCCATTAGAAGAAGAACTGAAAGCGCGCGGCATCGATACCTTGCTGTTTAATATGGATTCTGGATTGCGATCGCTGCCGATCGCCGCTCTCCATGATGGCGAACGATTCCTGATTGAAAAATACTCTATGGCGTTGATTCCCAGCGTCAGTTTAACCGATATGCGCTACGTTCCCCTGCAAAACGCGCGGGTTTTAGCAATGGGAGCCAGTGAATTTACCCAACTCAATCCCTTACCTGCCGTTCCGGTAGAATTATCTACAATTGCGAAAACTCTGTGGCAAGGAGAAGCCTTAATTAACCAAGACTTTACTCGCGTTAATTTATTGAAAGAACGGCAAGAGTATCCCTATGAAATCATTCATTTGGCCACTCATGCGGAATTTAATGCCGGGGATAAAAGCAATTCGTTTATTCAGCTTTGGAACGAGCAATTACATCTCGGGGAATTGCGAACATTAGGGTGGAATAATCCTCCCGTTGAGTTATTGGTCTTAAGTGCCTGTCGCACTGCCCTCGGGGATGAAACAGCGGAGTTAGGCTTTGCTGGGTTAGCCGTGGCGGCAGGGGTGAAAACTGCTTTAGCGTCTTTATGGTATGTGAGCGATGAAGGCACTTTGGGATTGATGACAGAATTTTATCAGCATTTATCTCAAGTACCAATTAAAGCCGAAGCATTGCGCCAAGCCCAACTGGCGATGCTGGCAGGTGAGGTGAAAATTACCGAGGGTGAATTGCGCGGAAGTGGGCAATTGCGCGGCGTAGCACTGCCTGCGACTTTAGCACAAATCGGCGATCGCAATTTGTCTCATCCTTATTATTGGGCGGCGTTTACCATGATTGGTAGTCCTTGGTAACGCATGGGGTTGGTGCGTTACCCCCAATTCCATTGTGTGAGAGTCCCACGGATGGGCGGCGGGGGGTGACGCACCCTACGTTGGGGGGTGCGGGGTGTGGTACGATCGCAGGGAAAGCCCTCCCATTTTTGTCGCCTTGCGCCTGCAACTGCAACCGGAACATCTCGATAAAATTCGCACTCATGCAGAACGCACTTACCCCGAGGAGTGCTGCGGGTTGCTGTTGGGTTGCGTGACAGGGGGAGAGAAAATCGCGATCGCGGTTTGGGAAACCGAGAATGTGTGGAATCCGGACCGCGCCGCCGAATTGCTCCCCAATCAATCTCTAAATTGCGCCGCCGGAAGCGGGGAAAAAGGCTTGACAAAAGCGCGGCGATATGCTATTGACCCGATAGAGCTGTTGCGGGCACAGAAGCAGGGGCGCGATCGCAATTTGAGCATTATCGGCATTTATCATTCCCATCCCGATCGCCCCCCTATCCCCTCCCAGTGCGATCGGCAAAATGCAACCTCGCCCTACTCCTACCTCATCATCTCGGTACACCAGGGAAAAGCCACGGACCTGCGCCACTGGATTCTCGACGACGCCCATCAATTCCAACCCGCCCCCCTCCGCAGGGATATTCCCTAAACCCGGGGAAATCTCAACCCCCGGCAATTTCCCGAACTTCGATACAATAATAAATCTCTGTGTCCTCCCAAGACTACCATGCTCAACCCCAATCCGGACAGCATCTCCTTAACCCACGACGACTACCAACGCTACTCGCGCCACCTGACCTTGCCCGAAATTGGCGTCACCGGGCAAAAGCGCCTCAAAGCCGCCAGGGTCATCTGTATCGGTACCGGGGGACTCGGTTCTCCCCTGCTGCTTTATCTCGCCGCCGCCGGAATTGGGCGGATCGGCATCGTAGATTTCGATATTGTCGATACCTCCAACCTGCAACGGCAAATCATTCACGGTACCTCCTGGGTGAATCAACCAAAAATCGAATCCGCCAAACGCCGCATCCTGGATATCAATCCCTTCTGCCAAGTTGACTTATACAACACCCGCCTAACCTCGCAAAACGCCTTAGACATCCTCAAACCTTACGATATTGTGGTGGATGGGACGGATAACTTTCCCACCCGCTATCTGCTCAACGATGCTTGCGTCTTGCTAGATAAGCCGAATGTTTACGGATCCATCTTTCGGTTTGAAGGTCAAGCCAGTGTATTTAATTACCAAGGCGGCCCGAACTATCGCGACTTGTATCCCGAACCGCCACCGCCAGGACTAGTGCCTTCTTGCGCGGAAGGCGGCGTATTAGGCATTTTGCCCGGACTGATCGGCGTCATCCAAGCCACCGAAACCGTGAAAATCATTACCGGTGTGGGCAAGACCCTGAGCGGACGCTTATTGCTTTATAATGCTTTAGAAATGAAATTCCGGGAACTGAAGCTCACACCCAATCCGGTTCGTCCGACGATCGACCGTCTGATAGATTACGAGCAGTTCTGCGGAATACCCCAAGCTAAAGCAAAGGAGGCACAACAGAAGATGGAAATCCCCGAAATGACCGTGCAAGAGCTAAAACAGCTTATCGATAGCGATGCCACAGATTTCGTACTGGTCGATGTCCGCAACCCGGATGAATATGAAATCGGTAAAATTCCCGGTTCGGTCCTGGTTCCCCTTCCCGACATCGAACGCGGCGAGGGGGTGGAAAAGGTGAAAGAAGTCGCGAACGGGAAACGGCTAATTGCCCACTGCAAAAAAGGCGGGCGCGCGAGCAAAGCACTGCAAATTCTTAAAGAAGCGGGCATCGAAGGGACGAATGTGACAGGCGGAATTCTGGCGTGGAGCGAGCAAATCGATCCGTCAGTGCCGCAATATTAACGGTATTGCGTTTCTTTGCAAGGGGTCCCAGGACAACCCTGGGAACCCAAAGCGGAACCTGGCATCGCCCCCGGTTAAGATTCGCTAATCGTCCCGTTAAATGGGGATAAATTTAGAATTGTCAAGGGCCATTTGGCTTAATTTGGCTCGATCCCCGGTAGTTATTAAGCAATATCACAAAAATGCGGATTCGACCCAAAACTCGGGAATAATAAGAATAGGGAGCGTTCAATCTTATGCGATCGCAGAACCTCCCAATGCAGTTTTTGAGGAACATATCATGCCTGGTTCGATCTATGAAGCACAACGGCACTCATCCAATTATTTAAACCCCCAATCTTCGTCTCGTTCTAGTGCCTCTAGCACCCTTTCCAGTCGCGCCCTTTGCCGGCGAAATGGGTGGGATAAAGAAGAAGAATTGATGGCAGAAAGATTGCGCGGTTTGCCGGAAAGGTTGGCATCGTTGGAAAGTTTGCGGGAATTGTCCACTTAAGCGGGCTATGATTTTCCCCTAATTTCACTCCCTCGATCGCGTAACACCCCCGGGGTAGCGATCGCATCTCCATCCCCGCAACCGCATCCCGCAACTCCAACCCCCACCCTGGGGCGTCGCCACTCGCCCATCCAGAATTCATACTTAACCCTCATTCTCCATTGGATCCAGGGGCCTCAGCGCGTCAAATTATCCGAGGATTAAATAAAAAGCACTCGATTGAAATCCCGCCTTAGCAGGGTAAGTCCCCCTACCCGCACTAATCCGTTTTCTGACTATTCCTCCGGAGATGACATGACGCCCCTACCCAAAAAAAATCCCACAGCATTAAACTGTGGGAGCATTTCCTCTATTTTATCGGCCCCTACGCCGATCCGGTGCGGTTGGGCAGAACCCAGCACAGCAGGGGGCAGTACATAATCGTGAAAATCGTCACAACGGCAACGATCCATAAGCTGTTAATTACATCTGGAGTCATATTTTATTCTATGGCTTGCTATCCCACCCCGTAAGGATTCGGATGCTCGCCACCCTCGAATTCAACAAAGATTTTCATCTTTCTGTCTTCATTTTGACTTGCGAATTGCCAAACTGTATAGGTTTTTACACAAAAATTAACAAACTTATGCTGAATGAGACTTTTTACTTACTAAACATTGTTAACAATTCTCTCGTTTCCAGTAGCGCTCCCCTGGGCAATTGCCACTTTTAAATTGCATAAAAACTTCGGTTATTTTGCCCCGGGTAAATTCCGCAAAAACATACCGGGAATAAGCACAAGCTGAGCTTATTTCCCGGAGAGACACAGGCGACGCGAAAGCAATTTAAGAGTTTAACCGCTTATCCGGTGCGGGCCAGCAGGGGGGCGGCGTCGAGCAAGGTTTTGGTGTAGGGATGCTGGGGATTGGTGAAAATCTCGCGGGTATTGCCGATTTCGACAATTTGCCCGGAATTCATCACTGCAATGCGATCGCAGAAAAATCGCGCCACCCACAAATCGTGCGTAATAAACAAATAGGTGAGTTCAAACTCGCGCTTTAGCTCCAACATCAACTGCAACACCTGAGACTGCACGCTAGCATCGAGCATGCTGACGGGTTCATCGCAAATCACCAACTGAGGACGAGTAATCAGCGCCCGAGCGATCGCCACTCGTTGCTGCTGGCCCCCAGACAACTCCGAGGGGAAGCGATGGTAAAATTCCTCCACCGGGGTCAATCCCACGCGATCGAGCATGTAAAACACCTCTTGCTGAGCCTTATCGGCGGAAGCCAGATGGTGAATCAACAGGGGATCCGCGATGCTTTGTCCGATAGTCATCATTGGATTGAGACAGGCGAGGGGATCCTGAAACACCATTTGCATGTGACGGCGCTGCTGGCGCACCGATCGCGGCGAGAGCTTGGTTAAATCTTGTCCTAAAAACTCCACCGTCCCCCCAGTGGGTTCGACCAACTGCAAAATCGTGCGCGACA
This sequence comes from Phormidium sp. CCY1219, assembly GCF_035615515.1. GTDB lineage: Bacteria > Cyanobacteriota > Cyanobacteriia > Cyanobacteriales > Laspinemataceae > CCY1219. The sequence goes on along the minus strand of NZ_JAJENT010000799.1, from coordinate 6,121 downwards.
GGGTACTTTTTCCGCATCCCGATTCTCCCACCAAACCGAGAATTTCCCCCGGGTAAATTTCCAAACTCACCCCATCCACCGCTTTAATGGTTTGGCTTTGTTTGGACAACAACCGCTCGATGAAATTGCACTCTAAGGTGTAGTGTTGTTGCAATTGTCGCACCTGCAGCAGGGGGGGAGGGTTCTGCGCGGGAGGCGGGGCGGCGGATTCTTCCTCCACCGCCTGGATGTGGAGCGCGGCTTCCAGGAGCGATCGCGTATAGTGGTGTTGCGCAGAGAACAACACCGAATCGGTCTGTCCCATTTCCACCAGTGCGCCCTTATACATAACGGCAATGCGATCGCAGTATTCTCCCACCATTGCCAAATCGTGAGAAATCAAGACCAAAGCCAAATCGCGATCGCGGCACAAGCGGGTCAGTTCTTGTAAAATTTCCGCCGACACGGTGACATCCAAACTGGTAGTAGGTTCGTCCGCCACGATTAACTTGGGGTCGAGCAACAGGGCCAGAGCGATCGCCACCCGCTGACGCATTCCCCCGCTAAACTCGTGCGGATATTGAGACCAGCGTGCCGCCGGAATTTTCACCGCCTCCAAGGTCGCGATCGCCTTCTCCTTCGCTTGCTTGCGGGTCAAGCTCTTTTTGTGAGATAGTACGGTTTCTATACAATGTTCTCCAATCGTCATCAGGGGATCCAAGCGCGTCATCGGATCCTGAAACACCAGCGCCACCGCCTCCCCCCGAAAGCGGCGCAACTCCTCCGGCGACAAATCGAACACCGATTTTCCCTGAAAATAGACCCGTCCTTCAACCTGGCTAGTGGGGGGGAGCAAGCGCATCGCCGCCCGTCCCAAAGTAGACTTTCCGCAGCCCGATTCTCCCACCAGTCCCAATCGTTCCCCCGGTGCGAGCTCGAACGACACATCGTCCACCGCCCAAACCGGATCCCTCCCTGCGCCACCGTTGCCCGTCGGATAGGCAACCCGCAGATTTTCCACGCGAAATAAAGCTTCACTCATCCCCATTTTGGATTGTCGATTGTAGAACTTAGATTATCCGTAAATCTTGCAGAAGAATCAAAAATTGAGCAGAAAATTGACTGAAATTTTCCCCGCTTAATTCTTCTGATGCGGACCTCTATTGAGGCTTATCAAATCGGCGCATTAAATAAGCCACGCCAAAATCACCATTCGGATGATTTTCCAGGACTTCCGCCAATTCAAAAACCATTTCAGCCACCTCTGGTCCCAACTTATCGATGGTGGCAAGTCGTTCTTTATCCGCATGAACCACAGAGCGGACTTGCGCTTGCCAATCGCTGGAAAAGAGCTGCTCGAGAGTATCGTGCAGTCCCAACTCTTCTAGGAGTTCCCACTCCCCGCGATCGCACCAGATCCCGCCGCAACTCGGACAGCGCTCCACATAAAACGGGGTTCGCACCATAACCTTAGCGCGAGACAGATAGCGCTTGCACTCCGGGCACAACCCCGCCTTCATATCCTGACGGGCCGGGACAAAATTATCGGCCATTTCCCTAGCGACTTGCGTGGGGGGTACCTCCCGCTGTTCTTGAGAAATTTTCCAGCGATCGTATTCATCCGGCGGTATCCAATTTCCCTGACATTCCGGGCAGTGCTTCACCGCCAGATCCCCGGATAAAAAGCCATCGCTAAGGGTCACGGTTCGGTCTTTTGGGCATTCCATGTTTTGCAATTTACCTGGTCGAACGGTTACTCTAAACACAAGGGGAGGAGATCGCGCGGCGATCGCCCCGGATCCGGAGCGATCCCCACGGCGGCGATCGCCAACCCTGACCTTTCAACTATTATTAACCTCGAGCAGCGCATCGCAGTAGCGAATTAACCGTTGCAGGCGATCGCGAATGGCATCAAGGCGCTGCTGCACCGTCGTCGGTTGTCGCGCCGACAGCAGGAAGAGCGCATCATTGCCCAACAACCGCTGCTGCTTGTGCATTTCCGTGCGATACGACTGCACCCGGGACACATCTGCGGGGTCTAAAGCATCCATCGGCAACGGTAAAATTTGCTCCTGGAACACATGCTGCAAGTCCCCCGCCGCCGCTTTTAAAGCGGTTTTATCCACAGAAGGTGCATCCACACGCTCTTGCAACCGCAACAGCGCGTCCTTAAATTCTCGATAGCGCTGGTAATGAACCTCTGGCAGCATAAGTTGAAAAAAGTTGTCTATATTATTAGAGTAGGCAATTCGTACAATTTAATAAAGCTTTACATTAGGCAAACCCCGAACCTCGGCGTTTCACGCAGTCTCTTCACGAGTGCGAAAGGCTTTACAAGCGGGGAGTTGCGGAACTCAACCCCCTCCATGCCTGCCAGCGATCGCCGACAAATTTAGGAAAATCAATCCCCTATCTGTATCGCAAGATACAGAAAATCGCCTAAAATTGGCAAGTATTGCCGAACCTCTTGTATTGTTATTCTTTTAAACGACATGATTATGAATCCCGTTGCTCAAACCTGTACCTTTGAAGTAGAAATTCCCGACTGGTTACAAAAGTGCTTAATTGCACGCGAAGACTCTCCCGACATGACCCCGTTCAACATGACGCCGGAAGAGAATTCCCTCGTCTGTCGGGCGTTTGAGTTCGCCTATCGCCTGCACGAATGTCAGCGGCGAAAATCCGGAGAACCCTACATCATCCATCCGATTGCGGTGGCGGGGTTACTGCGCGATCTCGGGGGAAGCAGCACCACGATCGCCGCCGGGTTTTTGCATGACGTGGTAGAAGATACCGACGTCACCCCGGAAGAAATCGAACAGCGCTTCGGTCCAGAAGTCCGCCAACTCGTCGAAGGCGTCACCAAGCTATCGAAATTTAACTTTTCGAGCAAAACCGAACGACAGGCGGAGAATTTCCGCCGAATGTTTTTGGCAATGGCGAAAGACATTCGGGTGATTGTGGTCAAATTGGCCGATCGCTTGCACAACATGCGAACCCTCGAGTCCCTCCCCGATGCCAAACGTCGCCGCATCGCCCTCGAAACCCGCGAAATCTTCGCCCCCTTAGCGAATCGATTGGGGATCGGGCGGTTTAAATGGGAATTAGAGGACTTGTCCTTTAAGTATCTCGAACCAGAAGCGTATCGCGAGATGCAGAGTTTAGTCACCGAAAAGCGCACCGATCGCGAAGCGCGACTGACCCAGGTGAAGCAAGTATTGCGCGATCGTTTAGAAGGAGTGGGGATCTCTTGCATCGATATTAGCGGACGTCCCAAGCATCTGTATGGGATTTACCAAAAGATGCAGCGCCAAAAGAAAAAATTTGAAGAAATTTACGATGTGGCGGCAATTCGGTTAATCGTCGAAAAAAACGAAGAATGCTATCGCGCTTTGGCGATCGTTCACGATGCCTTCCGCCCGATCCCCGGTCGCTTTAAAGATTATATCGGATTGCCCAAACCCAATCGCTATCAATCCTTGCATACGGTGGTCATCGGACAAACCGGACGCCCCATCGAAGTGCAAATTCGCACCCTGGAAATGCACCATATTGCCGAATATGGGATTGCGGCCCATTGGAAGTATAAAGAAACTGGGTCAAGCAATACCAAACTGACCGGAGAAGATGAAAAATTTACCTGGTTGCGTCAGTTATTGGAATGGCAAAGCGACCTCAAGGATGCACAGGAATATCTGGAAAACGTCAAGGATAATTTATTTGACGAAGATGTTTATGTGTTTACCCCGCAAGGGGATTTGATGTCCCTACAGCAAGGGGCAACCCCGGTGGATTTTGCCTATCGGATTCATACAGAGGTAGGGAATCACTGTGCGGGGGCGAAGGTGAATGACCGGATCGTACCCTTGGGGACGCCGTTGAAAAATGGGGATATCGTCGAGATTATTACCCAGAAAAACAGTCATCCCAGTTTGGATTGGTTGAATTTTGTCTGCACCACCACGGCGAAAACTCGCATCCGCCAGTGGTATAAGCGATCGCACCGGGAAGAAAACGTGAATCGCGGTCGAGAGCTGTTGGAGAAGGAAGTGGGCAAAAATGGGTTTGAAGCGCTGCTCAAGTCCGAACCGATGCTGCAGGTGGCCGGGCGATGCAATTATCACAGTGTAGAGGATTTGCTCGCTGGGTTGGGGTATGGGGAAGTCACCCTCAATCAAGTGGTGAATCGCTTGCGCGATACGGTGACGCAACAGCAACCGGTGGAAGAAATCGAGGTGATTTTGCCCCCGACTTCCGCCCCTCGACCGGCACCTCCCCCCTCCACTGGCGGTCAATCCCCGATCGCCGGCGTGGAAGGGTTGGTGTATCATATGGCGGGATGTTGTACGCCGATTCCAGGCGAACCGATTATTGGCGTGGTGACGCGCGGCGATCGCGGTATTTCGATTCACCGCCAAGGGTGCGCTAATGTGGAAAATATCGTCGGCGATCGCTTGATTCCGGTAAGCTGGAATCCCCAAAACGAAAAAGAGGGGCGTCCCCATACCTATCCGGTGGAGATTCAAATCGAAGTGCTCGACCGCGTGGGGGTTCTCAATGATATTTTATCTCGCTTGAAGGATAATAATGTCAATGTCCGCAGTGCTAATGTGCGAACCTATATGGGCAAACCGGCAACCATCGAACTGGGTATCGATATCCGCGATCGGCCTCAGCTAGAACGCACTTTTACCCAAATTCGCCAAATCAGCGACGTCCTCAATCTACGCCGCATGAGCCATTTGCCGGCTTAATCCCGGGCGATTGAAGCGGGCGATTGAAATCCCTGTCTGGGCTTTTCTTCCTCCGCCTACGCGGACTCTTTATTGCCTCGTTCCCAGCACATGCTGGGAACGCACTTCTGAGCTACTGCTTCCTTATCTCTGGGGGTGGAGATAACGCAACTGAGAAACCTAGTACCTCACCCTGGCTGAACTGACGCCCTAGGCGGGTTGGAGCTGCGAGGTTGCTGTGTCTGCGGCGTTACCCTGTGCCAACTGCGCGATCGCGCCATCGATTAAGGCGCATCCTTGTGCCACTGACTCTACCCGCGCCAAGCGATCGCGCAATTCCCCCGCACCGACGAACCCTTTGGCATACCAGGTCATGTGCTTGCGAGATTGGCGAATGCCGCGATCGCCCTTGTACTCCCACAATGCCTGTAAGTGTTCTTTCGCACATTCCAACCGCTGGATTGCCGTGGGGGCGGGCAACTGCTGGCCGGTTTTCAAGAAATAGTCGATTTCTCCCACTAAAAATGGATAGCCCAAAGTACCGCGCGAACACATGACCCCATCCGCCCCGGTTTCCTGCAAGCAGCGCACCGCCGACTCTACGGAAACGATATCTCCATTGGCGATCGTGGGAATCGAGAGCATCTCTTTTACCTGAGCGATAATATCCCATCGTGCCGTACCGTTATATCCCTGCGCCCGAGTGCGCCCGTGAATGGTAATCATCTGGGCACCGGCATCTTCCATCCGACGGGCAAAGTCGAAAATGTTAATCTCCTCATCGCACCATCCGATGCGAGTTTTCACCGTCACCGGCACCGCCACCGCCTGCACCACCGCCCGCACGATCGCCTCTGCAGTGTTCGGATCGCGCAGCAAGGAGGAACCGCCCCCGTTTTTGGTAATTTTATTCACCGGGCAACCCATGTTAATATCGATGGTATCGGCTCCTTCCCGAACCGCCATCACCGCCGCTTCGGCGAGGAACTGCGGACGACAGTCAAACAGTTGAATGCTTATCGGTCGTTCTTGCGGGTAAACTTCCATGATTTTGGGCAATTCCCGCGCGTAGCGCAACCCACTGGCATGAACCATTTCCGTGTACATCATCGACTCTGGGGCATAGCGCCGCACCAGGCGACGAAATACCAAATCGGTGACGCCGGAAAGGGGAGATTGCAACACGCGACTGTTCACCTCCAGGTTGCCGATTTTCAGGGGCGGGGCTAATCTTTTTTGCAATTCAGGGCACAGTTGGGGCATGGTTGGATTCATCTTTGGTCTGGACACCATTAGGCAGGTGGGATGCCTTAAAATTGTTCTATTTTAGCGTTAAAATGCCATGTTTGGCGGGAAAATTCTGGTCTCAGGGGTTGACAAATTAATGGGCATCGGCTACAATAAATGCG
>NZ_JAJENT010000798.1:0-362 GCF_035615515.1 Phormidium sp. CCY1219 | reverse complement strand
AAACAGCTCAAGAATTAATCGACAAGGCAGAAGTCATCTTTGTCGAGGATCTAAAAGTTTCCAATATGACCCGACGCCCTAAGCCGAAGCAGGGAGAGGACGGAGCATTCCTCCCTAACGGTCAATCGGCTAAGTCGGGGCTGAATAAAAGTTTTGCTGATGCTCGGATAGCTGGGTTCCTGAATGAAATCCTTCCGTACAAAGCTGCAAAAGCTGGGCGGTTGGTCGTGAAGGTAAATCCTGCTGGCACGTCCCAACATTGTGCAATTTGCCTGAACCGAGTTCCCAAGGAGTTGTCTGACCGCTGGCATGAATGCCCGCAGTGCGGTGCGTCTGTGCCACGGGACGTTAATTCTGGGGTG
>NZ_JAJENT010000797.1:0-386 GCF_035615515.1 Phormidium sp. CCY1219 | reverse complement strand
CGATATCCCCGGTTTGAAAGCCTTTAACGAACTTGAATCGCGGCACGTAACGCTTTGGAAATCCAAACTTATCCGTGGGACACATTTGCCGCGTACCATAATTGACAATTGACAATTGACAATTATCAATTATCAATTATCAATTATCAATTATCAATTATCACTCGGCAGGGTTTGGGAGTCTCTTCGACCGTTTTTTTGAGAACGATCGTGAAGGGAAAACGACAATAAATTGCCGCTTTCCGAGCCTTTAGCAACCGCCGTGCCGTGCCGGGTGAACAAGGCGTTAGCGGTTTGAGTTGGGTGTCAAGTACGAAAACGAAATTAGACATGGTGTTTGTCTCTAACTCCGAAGAGTGATGTGTGCTTCGCCAATGTTCGGAAAG
>NZ_JAJENT010000796.1:0-200 GCF_035615515.1 Phormidium sp. CCY1219 | reverse complement strand
TTGTTCAGACCCGATTTCGCCGATTGACCGTTCGGTAGAAACGTTCCGTCTTCTGCCTGTTTCGGATGGTTGCGTCGAGATAGGTTGGACAGGTTCAGGTCTTCGACGAAAACTACGTCAGCTTTGTCGAGTAATTCGTTCGCCGTCTCAAAATGCCATTGTTTTCGCTGTCTGGCGATGCGTTGGTGTAGTTTGGCAAT
>NZ_JAJENT010000795.1:0-21314 GCF_035615515.1 Phormidium sp. CCY1219 | reverse complement strand
AGCCTTTAAGGGCTGTGTTCCTTGCCCCGCTCACGCTTCAGGCATTTACCCTCCACTTTTGCGGGAACGAATCGCACCTCTATCTTCCAGTATGCCTTCTGGGCGGGGATGATGGCGGGGAAAAATAGGCGATCGCCCATCCCGGTGGCGACACTACTCCTTTCCCCACGCCGCGCTCAAACCCTAAAAAAAATATTAATAAATTGCCTCGTACCCCCAGTGGCGAGATTACCCTATTGAACGGGGGTTCTCCGGGCGGGAGGACGTTGGGCGTCGCCCACAGGGTGGTTGAGTTCGAGACCCTTCCGACTCGCGCGAACTACAGCGATCGCATCGAACCGTGCCAACCGGGCGATCGCCGCTTCGATCCCCGCCGTGGAAGCCGCTTTTTCTCGGCAATCGTTGCTACACAATCTGTAAGCAGTTTAAAGGTGGTTTTGAACCTCCATTTGTTCTAGTGCTAGGGCGAAGCGGGTGGCTGCGGTTATCCCGCGCTCCAGCACAATTAGGTGGGGGTTTGGGACGGGGTTGCCTAATTAAATTGTAGCATAGTTTGCGGCAGAATGATTCTATCCGGGGGAGAGATTTATGGGGAAAGTTTTGCATGAGGAGAAATGATTTCGGGATTGGGTTGGCGCGACGGAGCGCTCCGGGTTGACTTCAGCTCAAGGGGGTGGAAATGTTATATTTTTTTAATAAATAACTACCGATTGACAGTGTTAAACTAGGAAAAAGATGAAGCACTTGTCTTGTGGGATTGATTCAAGAATTGTAAATAAAAATTTACGATTGGGTTGGATATCCGGTCCAAAAACGAACGGCAGCCAAACGGAAACCCGGTAGGCAGAGGAGCTTGATGCAACCGGGAAGGCGATATCGGCTCCGAATCTAGAGGAGGAAGGATTCTGTAGCGGTTTTTCGAGAACAGGCAAGCAACCGAAGGGGTAAATCGGTTGGTCATAGATAGAAGGAAAAAGCAATCATGTCTAAAGAAATTGTTAATTTAACCTGCGAAGTGGTTTCTAAAAAACTCGATCGGGTTTTAGAGACCTATCCCTACTCGCTTTATCAAGAAGTGGTAGAGAAGTCCGACTTGCGGTTAGAATTAATTGCCTATGTGTTGAATCGCGTGTCTAATTTGCATGTGGTGACTCAACAGGAGAAGAACTCGCCAGTTGACCTGCGGTTGGCATCCAAGGAGCTAGTGAAAATCGATGCGTTAATTGTGGAGGGAATTCACGTCATCTTGCCCAAGGTGATGGAAAGTCCGCCGCAAGAGTGTTGTGAAATCCTGCAATATGAAAAAAAGAAAGAAGAGGCGGAAACCAAAGTACAAGAAGGGGACTGGAATGGGTCGGTAAAGTCCTGTAGGTGGGACGAACTCGCCACTTATACGCAACTGAAGTGGGCGCAGATTTGAATGTTATGTAGGGGGAATGGGGTTGCAGATTGGGGAACCTGTGGGTGGATGTGGGTTCGATATGAGTTAGAGGGAAACCAAGGCCATCTGTGTCGCCCTCCGATCGGGAGATCCGGTGCGAGGGAGGGGATGGGGCGAAGGTGGCGAGCCTCCCGCCCCAGTAGGGCGATCGCCGTGGCGGAATGGGGATAGCAACCGGGCAATGCAATCGGTGGAGGGAATGCAACATTTCTTCATCAGTTGCCGCCAAAGCGCGATCGATGAAATGGATAATCCTGATTTGGTATGGCAGACAACGAAGGGGTGGCCGATGCTGCGCCAGTATTCCTGATGTTAGGTAAAATTGAGATATTCTGCCGCGATCGCCCCCTCGGGGGATTCAATTCATCTGGTGATGCCTTAAACTGACAGAAGAGCTTACCCCTTGCCTGTTCTCAGGCAGTAAGCGATTCAATTCTATCGGTGGATACACCGGAAAATTAAAAGACTCGTGGGAAGATTTATCATAGATTAAATGTGCTAAGGGCTTGCCAATTATGACTCATTGCATCAATCCCAATTGCCAAAATTGTGAAAATCCATATACGGCTGACACCTGTTCGAGCTGCGGGCAAAATTTGCTCCTGAAAAACCGCTACCGTTGCCTGGAGCTACTCGGTCAGGGAAAAAATAGCCGCACTTTTTTAGCGGTGGACGAAGACAAACCGTCGAAACCGCGCTGCGCCATCAAGCAGTTTTATGCCCCGAAAACCGATAGCGCGGACCATTCTGGGGCGATTTACAACCAAATGGGTACATTTACCCAAGAAGCCGTGCGGCTGGATGAAGTGGGCAAACACCCGCAGATTCCGGCGCTTTATGCCTCCTTTGCCGACGAAGGGTGCTTTTATTTAGTGCAAGAATACGTGGAAGGCGAGAATTTAGAGCGCGAGCTCGCCGAAAGCGGCACCTTCAGCGAAACTAAAGTTCGGCAACTGCTCAATGACCTGCTGCCGGTGTTAGATTTCGTTCACCGTCATGCCTTGATTCACCGGGATATCAAACCGGAAAATCTGATTCGCCGCCACAGTGACGGCAAAATCGTGTTAGTGGATTTTGGCACGGCACAATTCCCCACCGGCATGACGCAAGTGAAAGCCGGTTCGGCGATCGGATCTGCCGAATATGCAGCGCCGGAGCAAACCAAAGGGCAAGCGGTGGTTGCCAGTGACTTGTACGCTTTGGGCGTCACCTGCTTGCATTTGTTGAGTGGGTTGCCGCCGTTCGATCTGTACAATATTAAAGCCGAAAACTGGGTGTGGCGGGATTATTTGAAAAAGCCCGTGTCCGTGCAGTTAGGTCGCGTGCTCGACCGCATGGTGCAACGGGACGCCAACCAGCGGTATCATTCGGCGGCAGAAATCGGCACCGCCCTGAATGCGCGATCGCTCGAAGGGGTGTTACCGCCGCAAAAAGTCCGCTGGGCCACTGCAGCGAGTGGGGCAGCGATCGCGATGGTTTCCATGCTCGTGGCTCATCGCGCTCCCTCTCCCGTGCCGCAAACCTTCATGGAAGCCCCCGAACCGGAAAAGCCCATGATGCACAAAGTCAAGGCTCCGGAAATTTCCTACACTCTCCCCGACTTGGAGCGCAATAGCGTCGGGTTGAACAAAGCCCAACCCATGCGGACCTTGGCGGTGGCATCCGGACCGGTCTGGTCGATCGCGGTCAGTCCCAACAGCAAAACCATCGCCTCTGGCAGTACCGACGGTACGATTCAACTGTGGCAAGTCAATGCCAATAACGTCCGGGTTCCCATCCGGATTCTCAGCGGTCATGCGGATCCCGTGTGGACCCTCGCCATCAGTCCCGACGGCAATCTGCTCGCCAGTGGAAGTGCCGACAAAACTATCAAAATTTGGGACCTCAACACCGGCACCTTGCTCGATACCCTGAAGGGGCATACCGCAGGGGTGTTTTCCGTGGCATTCAGCCCCGATAGCAAAATGCTCGCCTCTGGCAGTTTTGATAAAACTGTGAAAGTGTGGCAACTGCATGGTGGCAAGTATGGGAAATCTAACGGTGCTTTGGTTCGCACCTTTTTGGGTCATTCCCAAGAAGTGCAATCCGTCACCTTTTCTCCCGATGGCAACACTCTCGCTTCTGGCAGCACCGATGGCACCGTGAAGCTGTGGAACTGGCGCAGCGGCCAACTGCAGCGCACTCTGTTAGGTCATTCCGATGCCGTGTGGTCCGTGGCGATTAGTCCGGATGGGAAAACTCTCGCGTCCGGTAGCTGGGATAAGACGGTGAAGCTGTGGGATCTTGAAACCGGTATCCCCTTCCGCACCCTGAAGGGTCATTTGGAACAGGTCCACTCCGTGGCGTTTGACCCGGATGGCGATACCCTCGCTACTGGCGATTTAGGCGGTACGATCAAGCTGTGGAAAACCTACACCGGCTCCCAGGTGGGGACGCTCAAGGGACACTCTGACTGGGTGGAAGTGGCTTTCAGCAAAAACGGCAAAACCTTGGTCAGCGGCAGCTTTGATGACACGATCAAGTTGTGGCGCGTGAATCCTTAATCGGAACGCGACGAGCCAGTTTTATATATTGTGATTTGCGATCGCGCTTCCTTGTGAGGCGCGATCGGTTTTTTGTGAGCGACAGTGAGAGAAGGCCGACGCCTGCTTGATATCCCGTCCGGAGGAATAGCTGTAAAAAAGGATTCGTCCGCGTAGGGCTTCGACTGCGCTCAGCCGAGACGCGGACTTAGCCTGCCTCGGCGGTATTTCAATTGCCCACTTCGATTGTACGCACCTGGGTCGCGATCGCAGGTACCACCCGAGAATCCCCGAGCGTTATGCGCGATCGTGTGAATTGTTCGCCGCCAAACTCAAAATGCTATAAAATGCACATGTATGGCGTGGAGGAGACAAGCGGAATGGAACCAACAACGGCAGACGATTGCAGCGCAGTGGCCAACGAGCGAGCCGCCGATGCCGAAGCGATCGCGAAATGCAGACCGACTTCAGTCGGTTCTGTTTACATTGCCGGTTATGCCATCGAATGCAGTCTAAAAGCCTTGCTGCAAAAGCGTGGTATCCCCACCCCCACTTCTGGAGCGCTAGGGCATAACTTGCATAAATTATGAAGAGTGTCTGGATTCGAGTTTTCAGACCTCAAGGATTCGGCAGGTTACAAAACATTCTTTCTGCAAAATTGGGATACAGCGTTGCGCTATCAGACCCATCTGAGTCCGGAAGGTCTCGGTATTCAAGAGTTGATGGCGGGAGCCAAGAAATTAAACGGATGGCTCCAGACCCAAATTCGTCGCAGCAAACCCCGGAGGCGTTAATGAATCATGCAGAAATAAAAGAGCGCATCCAGCATAACCTCGATGGAGCGAACTTGGACACCCAGGAAGTGCGCGTCCAACCCGATCCCTTTTCTGGGTGGCGAATTGCCGTTATTGCTGAGGGATTTGCCGACAAGACTTACGAACAGCGCAAGCAAATTGTTGTACCCGGACTGGAGGACATCAACATCGAGTGGCTCGACTTGTTAACGCCGCAGGAACGAGAATGGGCGGGAGTTTTGCCGATAGACTCGAGCTTAGAAGACCTGCCCCTATGGCCCGAAGCACTGGCGCGCAGCAGAAACCCTGAGAATGTTGAATGTAAAGAGATTGTCTTTGCCTCCGACTTGGACGAAGACTTAGAGCGTCCGATTGTCGCGACTTTCTATTCCTTCAGGGGAGGGGTGGGTCGCTCCACTGCTCTTGCTTATACTGCCCGAATTCTCGCCAGTCGGAATCGCACCGTCCTCTGTGTGGATATGGATTTAGAAGCGCCAGGGTTAGCCGCCCTGTTTGGCAAAGAAGCACAGATCGAGCCGGGACAAGGATTATTATCCCTTCTGCTCGAGTTAGACCGAGGCGATCGCCCGCGTAACATTGCCAACCATCTCCTGCGCCTCAGCGAGACGGAGGACCTGTATTGTCTTCCCGGTGGGATTCCCGATGCCAATTACGCCCGCAAGCTAAACTTTATCGATCCGGGGGCCTGGTATCGCGAGGAACGGAATCCCCTGCGAGACTTGATGGATATGCTCGCCTCAGAGTTGCCGTTTCGACCGGATGTTATCTTGCTAGACGCACGCACGGGGATTGCGCCTTTAAACGCTCCGCTACTCTTTGACTTGGCAGATCTGGCGATCGTGAGCTTCTTTCCCCACCCGCAAACCTTAACCGGCACTGAGGCCCTGGTGCGCGCCTTGCTCGCGGCTCGTACCCGACGGGTTAAGCTCCCACCACTAACTCCAGAACCCCGGTTTCTCATTTCACCCATTCCGGCGAGCAAAGCCCCGGAAGTTGTGGAACGCTACCAGCATCGCGCGATTGAATGGATTAGCGAGTGGCTGTCGGTGGTAGAGCGAGATAGGTCGGAAGCCGAACCGATGATTCCTTCGGAAATAGCTCATTTTGTTCCCTATCGAGAAGCGATCGCTACCTCAGATAGGATTATGGGCGATCGCGATATTTGGCAGGACTTTGAACCGATTGCCGAATGGCTGGAACGATTCCTCCCCGCGCCCAGCGAACAGCGCTTTCCTGATTCTGTGTCCGATGCCAAAAGCCAAATCCTCAAGGAACTCTCATTCTCCGGCGGAACCGCCGAGGTGCAAAACAATTTTCTCGAAACTTTTGTGGATGCCGGAGTGGTGACGCGCGCCCTTAATGCCGAAATCCCCTTGGTATTGGGTCGCAAGGGAACCGGAAAAACCGCTATATTTCGCCGTTTGATGGAAGGCGATCGACACTCTGCGGTGGTTTTGTCTCCGGCTCCACTCAGGGGCGATCGGCTTTGGGTGATGAGTGCGGAGGGCTTCAAGATAATTGAAAACACTTTGAGACAGACCGGCAGTAGTTGGCGGGATTTCTGGATCGTGCAAACTTGTCTCGCCTGTTATCTATCCGAGCCAGAACGCTATCCGCAACCGGATGATGCCCTGGCAGAGCTTTTGGGAGAAAAACCGGATACAGAAAAAAAAGCGGTGCGCCTAGTTCAAAAGTTACTCGGGCTGAGTGAGATTGGCCTGTTGGCTAAAGATTGGTTAAACCACATCGATCGCGCGTCCTCCCCCCCGACTCTGCTCTTGTGTGACGGTCTCGATACGGGGTTTGGCAATACACAGACCGACCGAAAGCGGCGTAAGCAGGCCATTGAGGGACTATTTTCCTGGGTAACGGATATGGGAGACAATCTCCAATCTCTCAAATTTAAGATTGTTCTCCGGGAGGACATTTGGCGGCAGCTTCAGTTTGAGAATAAAAGCCATTTTTTTGGGCGATCGGTGACCTTACAGTGGACCAATCGCATAGATTACTTGAAAGTGGCACTGAAGCAAGCGCTCTTGTCGCCCACGTTCCGGGAGATATCCAAATCTATATTGGGTAGCGAATTCTTGCCCAACCACAACTATTGGATGGACGAGCAGGTTATCCAGCTCTGGAATCTGTTGGTGGGGGAACGGATGCGGGGCGGAAAATCGACCTTTACTCGCACGTGGGTGTGGAAGCGGCTGGCTGACGGCAGCGATAATCACAGTCCTCGCACTTTGCTGCAACTGTTTCGTGTGGCAACCGAGTGGGAACAGAGAGAAAACTCGCGCAATCCCTATCGGAAAACCATCATTCGCCCCCGCGCTTTAATGGCTTCTCTAGAAGAGGTCTCCAAGCAGGCGCTCGATGCTCTCGTGAACGAGGAGTTTCCGGAACTAAACGGACTGATTGACCAATTGCAAGCACTGGGGCGATCGCCGTTGGAAACGAACAAGTTGTCTAATTTAGATGAAGAACTCACTTTGGCTCGGGAGGTTGGTTTGATTTCGGTCTATGAAGGCACAGAAGATAACGTACAGCGGTATAAAGTTCCAGATCTCTACCGATTGGGAATTGGCATGACTCGCAAAGGACAAGCATGAAGGTTAATTTTTTGTACTCAGCGATTGTCGGGAGAGTCGGACATCACTGGCGGCGCGGGGTGGTTTCGCGATCGCCAATCTAGGGTCGGCGATCTAATATCAAGTCTGGTGGATTAACCAGAATATCTGTAGGAGCGGGTTTTTTGAATGAACGAATGCTGCCAAATTACAAGTGGAATAAACTCGCCCCTACCCCTTTCTCTTGTATTGCACTCAATTGAGCGGATACCATATAACTCCCCAGTGGAATCCTTTGTGCTGCTCTATTCACAAGTGGCAATCTCATAGGAGTCAAAGGCAATGACAAATAAAGCACCCACAACCCTGACAACTGCTCAACTCGAACGCTGATTAGAGCAGCCGTATCGGTTCTCAAACCGAACTCGTTGGGAATCAGATCCGCGCCCGCCTTTCCTCAATCCCTTCACCCCTCAGACCCGAGACTCACCCCACGAGGGATATCGAACGGCGACAAAATTGGCAATTTATGAGACAATCAATTAAAAGGGTCTGTGGCATCAGGAAGGCGATGAAACAAATACTGCGACAGCGCTATACAATCATCCAGAAGTTAGGATCTGGCGGCATGGGCGAAACCTATCTGGCAGAAGACTTGGATTTGCCGATCGCGCCCAAACCCAAATGCGCCGTCAAGCGCGTGCATCCCACACAAATCCATCCCCACATCTTGCGCTTATTTGAAAAAGAAGCCGAAATCCTCTACAAACTGGGAGAAAACCACTCCCAAATTCCCAAACTGTTTGCCTATTTTCAAGAGGATCGAGAATTTTATTTGATTCAGGAATTCATCGAAGGGAAAGACCTCAGTCACAGCATCGCATCGGGCAAGCAGTGGAGCGAAAATGAGACCGTTCAGTTATTGCGAGAACTGCTCGAAGTGCTGGCGTATGTGCATCAGCATCAGGTGATTCATCGGGATATTAAACCCCAAAATATTATGCGTCGTCCCGATGGTTCCTTGGTGTTGATTGATTTTGGGGTGGTGAAAGAAGTCAGTACCCTACAAGTTAATGCCGCCGGATTCACGACGCGCACGGTGGCGGTGGGCACACCGGGGTATATGCCCAGCGAACAGGCAATGGGAAAACCCAAACTCAGCAGCGATATTTATGCTGTGGGAGTGATGGCCATTTTCGCACTTACGGGAATACCGCCGCATCAACTGGAAGAAGATAAAAGTGGGGAATTGGTGTGGCGCGATCGCGTCCGAGTTCGTGTAGAATTGGCCGAGATTTTAAGCAAAATGGTGCGCTTTGATTACCGCGATCGCTACGCCGATGCAGCAGAAGCATTGCAGGCGATCGCCGCCACTTTTCCCCCCCTCTCTCCCACCTCCCCTTCCACTTCCTCCGCTTTGCAACTGGCAAAAAATTCCCTGACTCGGTTTCTTCCATTTGGCGGAATTCTGGTGGTTGGCGTGGCAATATTCACCGAATTTTTCCTAGGCGATGTTCGTTTTTCTCCGGAGGAACCAGACCCAACCCCTAGGGCGCAACAGTGGCATCAGCAAGGGGATGAATTCAGACAACAGAAGCAATACAAACGGGCGATCGCTGCTTATGAGGAAGCGTTGAAACAGTCCCCAGATTTGGCTTGGAGTTGGCACAATCGAGGAGTTGCCTACCGGGAATTAGAACAACACCAGTCCGCCCTGGAATCTTACGAGAAAGCGATTGAAAATCAGGGGAATTTCTTCGACGCTTGGTTTAATAAAGGGGTTTCCTTACATCAGTTAAATCGATGTGAAGAAGCGGTCAGTGCTTTGGAGAAAGCGTTGGAAATCGAACCGGGCAATTCAGAGGCGATCGCATGGCATACCCAGGTCAAAAGTCAATGCGAAAATCCGGAAAATAATGGGATAACATTCCTAGAAAATTACCTAGCGATCGGCAACTGGAAAGCGGCAGATTTGCAAACCGATACTTTGATGGAAAAAGGGTTTGATTGTGAAACTGCGAGGCAGATCGATACCCTGTGGGTGGAACGGAGTGGGGGACGGTTTGGCTATAGCGTCCAGAAAGAGATTTGGGAAAGTACCCAAGGAAGCAAACCTTACCAACGTTTCGCCGACACGGTAGGATGGCGCGTGAATAATTCTTGGCTTCGTCAAGAGAATCTTAACTTTACAATAGATGCGCCCACCGGACATTTTCCGTGGAGTGGGTGGCAGGTTTCGGGTGAGTATCGGGAAGGATTTGGCGCTTTTATGGCCAAATTGGCAGCCTGCAATTTATAATCGGCAGTATCGGGCATGACTCGCGGCGTGGTATTTGATATTTCGTCTGGTGGAGTGCTAGGAAAAAGCGCAATGAGTGGATAACAAGATAGATTGTCTCAAATTGGTATAATATAGAGTTGAGACAATCTACCATCGGCCAATTGCCTTTCCATCGGTGAAGGCTCTTCCCCACAATTGGAGAAATTGGCATCAAACCATCGAAAATCATGCCGACAGTTAGTCAAGTGCGACGTTATTGAGTATATCTAAATTTTTTCCAGAGGTTTTTAGGGCTTTTGAGGTAGGAATTCGTAGGTTAAAAGCTATCACTAATTGATTGTTTTCGATATTTATATTAGTAATATTGACCACACTTTTTTCCGGCAATAAATTATCCAAGGCGACGCGATCGAGCTTTCGTTTATATCCGGCATCCTCGAGCCATTCCGCGATTTTTCTCCAGTTTTCTATCTTGCCATTGCTTTTGCCCACTAAACTTTTAACATATCGATACAGGGTCGCACAGAGGTCTGTTTCCACGCCTTTGGCATTTTTTCCCAACTGTTCCGCGATTGTGGAGGGACTACAGCCACAGAGCAACCCCCGCAGGTGGAGCTTTTCCACTGGTGTCAGGCTTTTGCCCTTCGCTGATGCCAAGTCAGCGTAAAGGGTGTCTAAGTCCCAGTGCTGGAGTGCTTCTGTAAATTGCTTGTCAGTGAGTGCCATTGGTAGATCCTCCAAAATTACTGATGCAATCCTAGCACAATTACTGATGCGTATCAGGAAACTTCGGGTGAAAATTAGCTTATTCTGTACTAAAGACCATTTTATACCGGGGGGGGTGAGGCAGGGGAAACTGAGTACAGCAGGCTAGCCCAAACTTGCTGAAGACTAGGATAGTGCCTGTGGGAATTTGATAATGGATCCACCTTTTCCGAGAGGGAAAATCGTCGGATAAATTGCTGGTGGAGCAATGAGTCCACCATGATTCCATCAGTGGCGATCGCCAAGCCGATTCCGCAAAAATCGGCACAATAGCCGGGGGTGAGGCTGTTATTGGCGTGCGAACTGATGAACGAACTGGTCAGTCCTGATGTCAGTGAGCGATCGTATTATCGCATTTCCTCTCTATATTAGCCGATGTCCGAACTCGCGGACACCCAATAACTCGCAAGAGGATGTTGAATAATGACCAAGAAAACTTATCGAGACAAAAACATCGACCTAGATGCCTTAGCAAAACATCTCGAAACCTGGTTTTTAGACCAGGGATATGAGGTACAAGCCAATCAAACCGAAGGCTCTTGGTGCGTCCAGGCGAAAAAATCAGAAGCCTGGAGAAAAGCAGTGGGAGCATCCCGGGCGTTCACCATTTTGATGCAAGGAGAACCCAACGACTTTTCTGTAGAACTCGGAACCGGAGAATGGGCCAGCAACTTAGTTGCTGGTGGTGTAGCGGCGGTACTCACTGGAGGGTTTAGCGTAATTGGGAGTGGGTTAGCCACAGGATGGACGAAAAAAGTAGAAGGAGATGTATGGAAGTTTATCGAAGAAGAGGTGATTTTTAAAGCCAAACGGAAATCCGAGCAAGAATTGGCTGAGTTGAAAGAGCAAGAAGCAATGCAAGCAAAGCTCAAGCAGCTCAAAGATGCCTTAGACCAAGGTATTATCGATGAAGTGGCGTATCAGGCCAAAAAAGCCGAAATTGAAAATCAGATTCGAGACCGACAAAAGAATAGCGAACTGAATGAACGATTGCTCGGTCTGAAAAAGGCTTTGGATGCAGGAATTTTAACTCAGGTAGAATATGAAGCCAAAAAAGCTGAGTTAATGAACCAAACCACCAATGCGGAATTAGATGGCAAACTGTCGCAACTCAAAGCTGCGTTATCTGCTGGAATATTAACCCAAGAAGAGTTCGATGAGAAAGCAGCAGTCCTGCAACAAGAAGTCGCTTTTGCCGATAAGTTAAAACAACTGGAAAATGCCAAAAATTCCGGCATTATCAGCTCAGAAGAATACGCGAAAAAAAAAGGCAGAATTACTCCCCCAAAGCTAGCACTACTGTCCGGGCAGGGTTCAGCTCATATTAGGATATTAGGAAATGCCTGCTAGAGCGTCGGGTGCCTCCGATATTTTAATTCTCCTATCCATAACATTTTGTCGCACGCACCCTCCCTATAACTCTACCGATACCGCAGAAAGATTTAACCCCTCTGCCACAAAAACACCTGTCGGCCACGGCCATTTTCCGGCAGTTTAATTGTCTGCAATTACTGATTTTAACGCCATAATGGAGGATAATTTTGCAATCTATCGCTAACTTCTTCAAGTCTATTTCTCAAGCCAGCCGCATTAAATTAATTGTCGCTTTATTTTTTTTGCTGTGGACTTTTTTGCTTGGCATAAAAACCTGGGAAATTCAACAGTCCGACCATCCGATGATATCCCCTAAAACTGCTCCATTTGTGGAGGAAAAACTCGATTGGAAAAAATTAAAAAAGATGATATCCCCTAAAACTGCTCCATTTGTGGAGGAAAAACTCGATTGGAAAAAATTAAAAAATTCGTTATACCGTCAATTCAATGATATAGTTAATAGTTACCGGAATAAAAACTAAGATAAATGGAGAAAAAGCCAATTGACAATAAATCCAGCAAAAATTACCCTATAAAATGCGATACCCTAGCTGTAGGGGGGCATTGCCTACTGGGTTCCACATGACAATCAGAGCGGTAAGTAGCCAACCCACCCGACTCTACTCACCCTTGCGTTGAGTGAAATTAAAATTTTGCTGACACAATTAGGAACAATAACCATGACAGAAGTGGAAAAAAATACTCAAGAATCCAATCCGCAAAAATCGGGCATATGGGAAAGTTTTTCCCAATCCTTTGCCAAACAAATAGGGACAAGCATTGGATTTTTTATCATCCCAGCAATCGGAATATTGATTCTGTTGAATACAAAAGTACCTATAGCCGATCCTATAGTGGAAGTAACAGCAGTGACAGCAGGAGCAGCAGCGGCTGCTATTTTACCCGCTGTAACTGGAGTTCCTTTAATCGTCGCCGTGGGGGTGGGGATAGTGCTGTGGTGGATAATTAGCTCAGTAATGTCGTGAAACCAGAGGAGTATTAATGAATCCGATTGAAGTTCGAGATGTTTCTCAAACATTTACCCGCAACCAGGAACAAAAGACCGTGCTTGATGGGGTAAGTTTTACCATTGAACCCGGAGAATTTGTTGCCTTATGTGGAGCCAATGGAAGCGGGAAAACCACGCTGATTAACATTATTTTGGGGTTGAGAAATCCCCAAAGGGGAGAGGTGAAGTTATTGGGTCACGCGCCACAGACGCCAGAATCCAAAACTCGCCTGGGCGTCATGCTGCAAAAAGTAGCAGTTCCGAAAAATCTGCAGGTGAAAGAGCTAGTGGATTTGCTGCGAAGCTATTATCCCGATTCTCTTTCCACTGAGGAAATTCTCAATACTGTCAATCTAGAAGGGAAACATCAGGATTGGGCTTCTAAGCTATCTGGCGGTGAAGAACAACGCCTCTATTTTGCTATAGCTTTAGCTGGGAATCCAGACCTCCTGATTCTAGATGAACCGACGAGAAATTTGGATCCGGAAGGCTGCGCCACTTTTTGGCGGCAAATTAAAGCGTGCAGAGAGAAGGGAATTACCATTCTGATGGTCACGAATAACAAATCGGATTGGGAAGAATTGAGTCATCTGGCGACGCGATTGATTACTTTGGCGGATGGGAGAATTGCCGAAGAAAAACGGCTGAATGAAGTGAGGGAGAAAAAGAAAAAACCGGAACTTCGTGCAACTGTAGAGAATCAGCGCGTCTGGTTGCCATTTGGGAAGCAAGTCTGGGCTGAAGGGATTCAGCTTCTTCGCGATCGTGGCTATTTGTTAGGAGTTTTCGGTTTTTCTTTCCTGGTACTATTAACCGCACAATTGGGAAAAATCGGATTGTTGGCTTTTGCCGCACTGAGTTTGCTTATTTTTTCTATAGAACGATTGGGGAAACGAGTAGCGGCGGAAAGAATTGAAGGGTGGCAGAAGCTTTTGCGCGTGACACCTCTGAGTCCAAAAATCTATTTGGCGGCCAAAGTTGTGGTGGCTTTCGTGCTGTTGACGGTTAATTTGTTATTAATTTTTTATATCGTGGCTTTGAGGATAGATTTGGAAGAAAGTTTGTTCTCGTGGGTCAGGATGTTTTCGAGTTTGCTTTTCGGTGTGATTCCGTTTGCGATTTTAGGATTGGCTCTCGGTTATTTATTTAAACCGAAAAGCGTGGACTCAATTATAGGGTTGTCTCTCCCGGTGGCTTTATTGACCTGTGGTCTCCCGATTCCTTATCCGGCGGATTGGGTTCAGGATTTAGTGACGTTTTCTCCGTTTTATCACTATGCTCAATTAGCGGTGTGGTCAGGGGGATTGGATGCTTATGATGGGCAGATTGTCTTGCATCTGCTGTGGTTGTTGTGGGCGGGATTTATGTTTGGTTTCTTGGCGATTTGGGCGTATGAACGCGATCGCCTGCTTGAATAGGGTCACAACAGTGGAACCCATCGATATCAGTAGGGTGGAGAATCACCATCCTACATTTAGGTTTAAAATACACAGCTTCATTCATCCTGTATTCAATTAGCCCTTGTCATGCGGGCAACCTTGTATTTAGCCCTACCCTGAGTGGATGCGGGAGTTTTTACTCTAGGTTTGGGTTTAAAATAGAGAGCAATACGGTGGGCGGTGCCCACCCTACTATAAAATACGGATGAGAGACAAGAGATGTGGAACCCCGCGCCTATGTTGATTGGGGGAATTGTCGCCCCACTGACTCACTGCGCGATCGCAATGTCCTGTGTTGTGATTCCGGCGCAATATGACGAAGCATTGCCCTTTAGCGAAGGGTTAGCGCTGGTGAACCAGGGGGAAAAATGGGGGTTTATCGATAAAACTGGCAATATTGTTATTCCCCTCACCTATGACGATGGGTTTCCCTTTACTACAGGGATGGCGCTGGTGATGAAAGGTGGCAAATGGGGATTTATCGACCCTACGGGAAAGCCGGTGATTCCCTTAACTTTAGAGGGGGCGTTGAGTTTTGCGGAAGGATTAGCGGCGGTGTGGATGGATTTTAAGTGGGGATTTATGGATCGAACCGGGGCGGTGACGATCGCCCCCAATTTAGATTGGGCGTGGAGTTTTTCCCAGGGATTGGCGCGGGTGAGAATTGGCGATCGCTGGGGATATATCGACAAAAACGGCGATCGCGTCATTCCCCCAGAATTCGACGAAGCATTTGACTTTTCCGACGATCGCGCCCTCATCAAACTCGATCGCCTATGGGGATATATCGATAAAAAAGGCAATCGAGTGATTCCGCCTCAGTTTGACAATGCCCGCAACTTTTCCGAAGGATTAGCGGCGGTAAAAATTGGCGATGAGTGGGGATTTATCGATCGCCGGGGAAATCTGACGATCGCCGCACAATTCAGCAATGCCACGTTCTTTTCCGAAGGATTAGCGCCGGTACAGATTGGCGAAAAATGGGGGTATATCGATAAAAATAACGAAGTAGCGATCGCGCCACAATTCGACAGTGCCGATTTATTTTACCAAGGATTAGCCGCGGTGAGAATTGGCGAAAAATGGGGATATATCGACCCGATCGGCAACCGAGTCATCCCCTTACAATTTGAAGAAGCGTTTGAGTTTTTTGAAGGAATGGCCGGGGTAAGAATTGGCGGCAAAATGGGTTATATAGCCCATCCTAACACCGAAGGAAACTCCTGTCAATCGTTGCGGTTCAATTCGACCCTTTCGCGGCGATAATGGAGAGGGCAAATTCCGGTAGGGAATAGACCTACCGGAAGTCTGCGCCCCCACATGGTTATAAAACGCCTTTAGAACTGGGGATAGTGCTAGCGCGACGGGGATCGACTTCAACCGCCATGCGAAGCGATCGGGCAAATGCCTTAAACGTCGCCTCGATAATATGGTGGGAATTAATCCCATCGAGTTGACGAACGTGGAGAGTCATTTGAGAATGATTCACCACCGCCACGAAGAATTCGCGCACCAACTGGGTGTCATAAGTACCGACGCGCTGGGTGGGAATCTCCAGACCATAACTTAAATGAGGCCGACCGGAGAAATCGAGCGCCACTTGAATCAAAGCTTCATCCAGGGGGGCGAAGAAATGACCGAAGCGGACGATCCCTTTGCGATCGCCCAGTGCCTTGTGCAACGCCTGACCCAGAGTAATCCCCACATCTTCATTGGTATGGTGATCGTCAATTTCCAAATCCCCCGTCGCCTCCACCTCCAGATCGAACAATCCGTGGGAGGCGATTTGATGCAGCATGTGGTCTAAAAACGGGATGCCAGTAGCTGCAGAGCATTGACCGGTGCCATCCAGATTCACCGTTACCCGAACGTCAGTTTCGCCGGTGGTGCGCCGGATGGTAGACATTCTCGGCAATTCCCCTAAATTTGCTTGCGCTTCCAAGTCCTTGCCAATTGGATTGTCAGAAGCGCCACTCACTGTCGTCTGCATGATGTGATGATTGCAACTATGAAAAAAATCTATAATCTATGGTATCTCGCCGCAAAATCAGTCAGAATTAAGAATTAAGAATCCAACAAAAATTCTCAATTCTCAATTCCGCCTCGGTTACATTCCCATAATGTTGTAACCCGCGTCTACATAAAGCACTTGACCGGTGACGCCACTGGACAAGTCGCTACAGAGGAAAGTCGCCGCATTGCCCACTTCCGTCTGAGTCACCGTGCGGCGCAGGGGTGCCACTTCTTCCACATGACGGATCATATCCAAAATCCCGCCCACTGCGGAAGAAGCCAGGGTGCGGATCGGTCCGGCAGAGATTGCATTCACCCGGACGTTTTGGGAACCCAGTTCCGCCGCCAGATAGCGGACATTCATTTCCAGTGCAGCTTTAGCAATACCCATGACATTGTAGTTGGGAACCACGCGCACCCCGCCTAAGTAAGTCAGGGTGACGATGCTACCCCCTTGAGTCATTAAGGGTTTGGCGGCGGCGGCGAGGGAAACCAACGAATAGGAACTGATATCCAAGGCGCGGGTAAAACCTTCTCGAGAGGTGTTGCTAAAATCACCGGAAAGTTCGTCTTTGCCGGCAAATGCCAGACAGTGGATGAGGATATCGAGTTTGCCCCATTTTTCCCGGATAGTCTCGAAGGTGGATTGAATCTGAGCATCGTCTTGGACGTTGCAAGGTTCAAATACGGTGGGATTGAGCGGTTCGACCAATTCCCGGACTTTCTTTTCAAAGCGTCCTTTTTCGTCCGGCAGGTAGGTAATGCCGAGTTCAGCGCCCGCTTGGTGTAGCTGTTGGGCAATGCCCCAGGCAATGGAGCGGTTATTGGCGATGCCGGTGACTAAGGCGTGTTTTCCTGTTAAATCTAGCATGGAGGGTTTATTCTAGGAACAATCGGCAAGCAGCGGCGATGTGGAATCTCCCGGAATCTTGCCAGGGCATGGGCAGGGATTCCGCCCCAGGGCGCGCCCGGTGTGGAGGGTGCATCGCAAGCTGCGGTGTGTGTGGGATAGGGGTCAAACTGCAACCCGAGAGGCGATCGCCTCTCCAGTGGGGGGGAGCTGACCCCAAACTTGATTGAATCACAATCGGTGCCTCTACAGGCGCGATCGCTCCTGTAGTTTTCCGAGAAAAAATGCAGTGGCCCTGCCGGCGGTGGGTGAAGTTATCCGCCACAGGTGTCAAAAATTGTTGGACAATCTGACCGCGATTCTGTATCCTTTAGTACAAAAAAAGCGCTTCAGCTCAGTTTAAGTAATTTAAAGTGCAAAACTAACCCCATGCAAACCCCCGGCAATTGCTTATACCCAACCCTGGTTCGAGTTTATAACAGACATAAAATTCTAGATTATCGGATTAAAGCCCAATGGATATGATAATGACCCAAGATAAACCCCTTGCCGCTGTCTTTCGTCAAATGGGAACGGGAACGTTCCCGCCGATGGTGGAAAGTTACGAACGAAGCAAGACCATTTTTTTCCCCGGGGATCCGGCGGAACGAGTCTATTTTCTGCTCAAAGGTGCCGTGAAGCTCTCTCGCGTATATGAGGCGGGGGAAGAAATCACCGTGGCACTGTTGCGCGAAAATAGCGTTTTTGGCGTGCTGTCTCTGATTACCGGCCATCGATCGGACAGATTTTACCATGCGGTGGCATTTACCCCCGTGGAGTTGCTCTCGGTGCCGATCGAGCAAGTGGAAAAAGCGCTCAAGGACGATCCGGACCTGTCGATGGTGATGCTGCGCGGACTCTCTTCGCGGATTTTGCAAACCGAGATGATGATCGAAACCTTGGCACACCGGGATATGGGTTCGCGATTGGTTAGTTTTTTGCTGATTCTGTGCCGGGATTTCGGGGTGCCTTCTCCTGATGGGATTACTATCGACCTGAAGCTGTCTCATCAGGCGATCGCTGAAGCAATTGGCTCAACTCGCGTCACCGTGACCCGTCTGCTGGGCGATCTGCGTCAAGAACAAATGATCTCGATTCACAAGAAAAAAATTACGGTGCATAATCCAGTGGCGTTGAGCGAACAATTCACCTGATCCCCTGTGGATTCTCTCGCGGGTCAGGTTAATGGGTTTCCCTTTTTAAGCCCGCAACTGATTGCTTCTCGAACGGTCTTTCTGGAAGTGGAGTTTCCGCCCTGACCTTAACCGTGGCCTGTCTGCTACGCGATCGCTTTCTCCACAGTTTTAATTCCCCTACCTTCCACAATTTCTAAAGGTTTTGAGACCACGTGGGCGTCCCCCGTAAAATGTCCCGTGGTCTCTATTTTATCGCCGTTTTTTCTCTCTCTTCCTGGGGTTTAAGCGGCTCTTTCTTTCCCGTTAATTGTCTCGCTAGTGGCTCAACCTACACTAGCATGTGTTGGATTAATTTTAAGCAAATATTCCGCCGGAATTATACTGCATGTTTGGCAAAAAATGGCGCAATGAATGCCTATTTTTATACTCGATTGGCGTTGCTATCGATTAAACTTTATAGCCGATTTATCGATTAATTATCAACGCGATCGCCTTCTGCTTCACAAGGAAGGATAACAGCAGGAATTGTGTTTCAAAACACTCTCTAGGAAAGTGCCGATTCAGTCTTAGATAAAGGGGAAAATCAACGGTATCTCTCGCGTTAATGTTTTGTTAATTCATCCCTTTTTTTTTGCACCAACTCGGTTTCTATCCTCTACTGCACTAACTCCTGGAAAGATAAAAATACATCAAAAGTTATCTTGACAAACAGAGAGTGATGTGATAATAAATAGGACAATCCATCGGCGGCAACGAGAGGGTTTGATTCCTCGGGAGTCGATGGGTGGGGGAAGTCGGGGAGATATACCCCACTCGCGGGATTGAATTTTTCCCAGTGGCCGGATAGAATGTGGAGGAATGCCGATGTTATCCCACCGAGAGAGCGCCGATGCGATCGCGCCCGCCGAAACTGCAACTTCACGGATAGGTTTCGGGCAATATGGAGAAAGCGGGATGATTCTCCGGTTTGGGAGGTTTGTTCCTGGCTTTTTTCTCAGAAAACTTTTACCATAAAAGACAAAAGGGTGGGTTAAACGATGGCATGTCGATCGCCAACGGTGAAGGAACTTTTAAAGTAGTTCAGCGCGAGGGTTATCCAGTGAAAAGAAACAGGGGGGTTGAGCGTTCACTTCTCGTCCGGAACGTTGAAAAAGGCGCGATCGCGAGGGTATTTTAATTATGATGACCAGCGCTTTCGTTCT
Source organism: Phormidium sp. CCY1219 (assembly GCF_035615515.1). Taxonomy (GTDB): domain Bacteria; phylum Cyanobacteriota; class Cyanobacteriia; order Cyanobacteriales; family Laspinemataceae; genus CCY1219. The sequence goes on along the minus strand of NZ_JAJENT010000795.1, from coordinate 1,864 downwards.
GATACTGGCCATTTTAGTCTTGGGGGGACTATTGGCCACCTTGGGCGATCGCTTGGGGACCAAGGTGGGAAAAGCAAGGCTGAGTCTATTTGGTCTGCGCCCCCGGCAAACGGCAACCGTGGTAACAATTATTACCGGGTTTACGATTGCCGCTTCCACCTTGGGGATTCTATTTGCCACCAGTAAATCCCTGCGCGTCGGGGTGTTTAAATTAGATGAAAAACTCAAAGAACTGCGCGAGGCACAAAAAGAGCTATTTGCGGTTACGGTGCAAAAACAACAGGTGGAAGCGGAATTGATAAAAGCGCGAGAACAGCAAATTGTGGCGCAACAGGAACTAGATGCGATCGACAAATCGTTGCAGGAAGCGATCGCCCAACAAACTCAAACTGAAGGCGAATTGGAGCGCACTCAAACCGAACTGGAGGAAAGAGAAGGGGAACTCGATCGCGTGCAAGGAGATTTCGAGCGGGCAAAACGGGACCTCAACCAGATCGAATCCAAATTCGAGCGCGCCCAAACCCAGTTGCAACAGGTGACGGAACAAGCGCAAACCCTGCGCCAAGATATCGAATTGCTGCAAACCGAACGACAAGAACTCATCGAACAGGGAGAGCAGGTTCGAAAGCTGATCCTAGAGCGCGATCGCGAATTGGCGGAAAAACGCCGGGAACTCGCGAACCAAAAGCAGGAAATCCAACAGCAAAAGCGCTTGCTCGCAGAGCAAAAACTGCAAATCGCCGCTCAGTCCGAAGACATCGCCCGACAGGGGCAAGAAATCGCCAAGCAAAAAGACGAAATGGCGGCACAGGAGCAAGAACTCGCGGCACAAGAGCGCGAAATTGCCGCCCAAGAGCAGCAATTGGCGGCGCAAGAGCAGGAACTCACCACCCAGGAACAGGAACTCGCGGCCCAGGAGGAGGCGATCGCGCAACGCGAAGCGCAAATCGAGCGACAAGAACTCGAAATCGCCGCCCAGGAGGAGGAAATCGCTGCCCAAACTCGGGAACTTGCCGCTCAGGATCGCGAAATCTCGCAACAGGAAACCGCGATCGCGCAACAACAAAAGCTGCTCAAAGAACTGGGGAACCAACAAGCGTTTTTACAGCGCGAAGTGCAAAACCTGGAACGGGATTTTCAACTGTTGCGCGAGGGCACAGTTGCTATCCGCCGCAACCAAGTTTTGGCCTCCGGAGTGGTTCGGGTGCTGCGACCCTATGGGGCGCGGGAAGCAACCCAGGAATTATTGCAAGAAGCGAATCGCGCCGCGATCGACATGATTCGCCCGGGTACTTCCCAATCCGAGGAAGAGGTGATTTTTATTCCCAATGCAGATATCGAACAATTAGTGGATCGAATTGATGATGGTCGAGATTATGTGGTCCGAATTCTATCGGCGGCGAATTACTTATTGGGAGAAACCCAAGTTGATGTCTTCGCCGATGCGGTGGTCAATCAAGTGGTGTTCCAAGAAGGGGAAATTGTCGCGACCACTTCGGTGGAACCCGCGCAAATGAGTGCCGAAGAAATTCAAGAACGCCTCAATCTGCTGCTAGGTGCGGCTAACTTCCGCGCTAAACGATCCGGTATTCTGGCAGATTCGATTACAATTGGCGATGGACATCTCGCAGAGGCGATCGAATTTCTCATTGAGTTGGAAAACTATGGCGAATCGATGATAGTCCAGGCGATCGCCGCCGAAACCACTTACACTGTCGGTCCGCTCATCGTCGAGTTGGTGGTGATTCGCGATGGTGCGATCGTCTTTCATTCGGAGTAGTCATTGACCAGTCAGGGACTCCGTAGAAACCAACCCCATGTCTAAAGCCAGGGGCTTGTACTTCTAACCACCTGACCAGCCTAA
>NZ_JAJENT010000794.1:0-19628 GCF_035615515.1 Phormidium sp. CCY1219 | reverse complement strand
TTATTTCATCATCAATGGGGTCTTCCTCATCGATGGGGTCATCTTCCCCGATTATTTCATCATCAATGGGGTCTTCCCGATCGCCTTCTCCATTATCCCCCTCCTGTGTGACGTAATCAATTAACTCTCGACCCAGTTCGGTGGTACGCCAGTCTTTCCCCTCAGCAACCACATCATCCATCAGGGGGGCGGTTCCTTTAGCTCCCCGAATTTGTAAGACGATATCGTTATAGTCTTTGTCGGTTCCGGTATCTACCCGCAAATCTTCGATCGCAAATGTATTCCCCTCTCCAGTCACATCGCTAATTTGTCCCACATGATACGCATCATCTGGGTTGGCTGTGGCAAAGGAAAATAGGGGACGAATGGCACCCTCGGCACTGGGATTGTCTAACACATCCTGCACTTTTCCATTCGGCACTAACATGATGAAAAACTCATCCCCAGGTCGCATGGAGACGGTTTTCACACCCTGATATTCGCCGAAGTTCCAATCGCGTTCGCCTAAGTTACCCGTAAACCGCGCGGCGTCGGTACTGTCGCTAATCACCGTATGACCTAGTTCGGAATTACTGGCAGCGCGAGTAGCCGCTTCTCGGATAAATTCCACGGATTTGGGGTCGAGTTCTTCCATCCCTGCCATACTGACGAAGGCAACTTCTCCTTTCCCATATCCGCCGCCATCATACAGGTAATCCATCTGGACTGTGCCGGTTTGTCCCACTTTGAAAGTGCCGACATCGAATTTCGGTTGCGGATTGCTTAATTCTGCATCGGCTACCAGTTCGCTGTCTTCTGTATCGGTTTCGTTGCTGGCAGCGGTATCGTTATCGGTAGTTTCTTCGCTGTCCTCCGTTCCCTCATTTTCGCTGTTGTCGGAGGTGTTCTCTGTTGTGGCTTCTGGCAGCGCTTCGCTATCCTCACTTTCAGACGCCTTGCTGCTATTCTCTGCGATATCCGAGTCATCAGCAGCGGTTTCATCCCCTTCTGTGCCTACGGTCTCCGGTTCGTCGCTGCTGGTTGCTTCCGGTGTGCCCGTTTCATCGCTTTGGGTCTCTGACTCTGAATCGGCGTCTGAGCTTGGCTCTGTCAGTTCCGCCTGCGGGTTCTCACTCGCTTCGGTATCGTTATTGGAAACAATTTCCGTTTCATCCCCGGCGCTATTCTCACTTTCGGACTCGGGGTCGATCGCAGCAGTGTCTTCTACCTCTTCATCCCCGCTCTCGCCGTTTTCCGGAACATCGGCAACTGCCTCACTCTCGCCGTCGCTATCGCTGGTTTCTATATCGCTTTCTTCCCCTTCCCCATCAATAAAAGGAAGCTCTTCTAACTCTTCCTCGGGAATGATGCTTTCTTCTCCACTTTCGGCTGTGGAATCCGCATTCTCTGTAGTGTCGAATTCTTCTCCGGATAATTCTTCTTCAGACCCGCTCTCATCTGTGAGCAACTCTGATTCAACTTCCTCAAATCCGGCGTCATCTGCGGTTTCGGTATCCTCTACCGGCACGATCGCGCTGGGAGTTCTCATTTCCTCCAGGCGCATGGCTCGTCCCCGATATCGTTTGGCCGTTTTTTCCCGTGGTTTGAAACCCACAGCCGCCGTTAGTTTTGTCCACCCAAAAAACAAATTAAACATGGAGAAATTGCTCCTCAATGATAGATGCCCGATCGGGACAAATGGCAGGACATTCTCACCGTTTCAGCCTGCAAGCTGGCAGTGGCGATCGCCAATCCCATCTTACTGCTGCCGGTCCATTACGGCTCGAAAGGCGATCGCCCAATGGCAACCTCTCCGGCACGGTAGATTGCCCACTCCTGCCATCTGATTTACCCCTCGCTAAATCCTTAGTCAAGTAATTATTTTCTCTGCTTTCAATCAAGATGTCAATAGCCTCATCTAAGTTTTCCTCGGCCTCCCAGTGCGATCGCCCTCTCAACCAGCCCAGCCAAAGGATGAGGCAAAATGTAAAGAAATGTTACATTTTCTGGCACCGCTGATTGCGCTGTCGGTGCGTTACCCCCCGGAGTCAAGTGGGTGGCACGGTTCATTGATGGCCTCCGGGGGGTGACGCACCCTACGGGGGCTTGTCTGCCGATGGGTCACCGGGCGGTGTCAATTGGGTGCAGGATCCATTGATTGATGGGGTACGGGGGGTAATGCACCTGATGTGGGGGTGGTACCAACCCGCGTGACCTTACATGAATAAGAAAATGGAGAAAGGGGGTTTGGCAGCCGAAATGAGGAGGCTTGCAGTACAATTAGAGGAGGGAAAGGGTGAACGAATAGACTATAAAATTAGCCAATTTCTGATAAACGTAAGTAACCGAGTATGCCCATCGATTCCCACTTTGAAGAGTTTCTGAATGCCGAAGCGTACGCGCACCACCTGTCTAAAGCGGAACGGGAGGCGTTTGTCCTGGCACTCAACGGTCTAGATGCGATCGCGATCGCCGCGCAACTCGATATCCGACCGGAAGCGGTTCGTCAGCGCCTCAGTCAAGTCTATCAAAAATTCCAAATCCAAGGTAAAGGACCAGTAAAACTGGCCAAGCTTCAACAACTCGTACAATCGCGCTATCACGACTGTCAAGCGATCGCCCCTGACGCTGACTCCTGCATCAATTTCGCCTGCATCCCGCCCCGCCAAGATTGGGGGGAAGCACCGGATTTGTCGGTATTTTACGGGCGCGCCGCAGAACTGCAGACCCTAACCGAATGGATTCTGGAGGAAAAATGCCGATTAATAGCACTTCTCGGAATGGGAGGAATTGGCAAAACTGCCCTATCGGTAAAGTTGGCCAAACAACTAGAACCGGAATTCGATTTTATCATCTGGCGCAGTTTGCGAAATTCTCCCCCCATAGAAGAATTTCTCGCCGATTTACTCGCGTTTTTCTGCGACCCCAATACAACCGATCGCTCCTCAGACGTAGCGGAAACTATCTCCCAAATTCTCGACTATTTTCGTCGGTTTCGCTGTCTGCTGATTCTCGATGATTTGGAGGCAATTTTGCAACCGGGCGATCGCTATGGTCGCTATCAATCCGGATACGAACCTTATGGCGACTTGCTGCGACGCATCGGCGAAATTCCCCATCACAGTTGCGCGATCGCTCTCGCCCAAGAAAAACCGCGCGAAATCTCTCTACTTGCCAGTCCCAGCCAATCGGTTCGCTTGTTAAAATTAGCAGGATTGGAACGCTCAGAAGCTGAAAAACTACTCCAAGAAAAGCAGCTCACCGGTAGCCAATCCAACTGGCACCAACTCATTCACGATTATCGCGGCAATCCCTTGGCCTTACGCATGGTCGCCACCACCATTCAAGAAGTCTTTAATCGCAATGTAGATGAATACATCGAATGCCAAACCTTGCTGCTTTCTGACCTATTTATTGAAATTCTCGAACAGCAGTTCAATCGCTTGTCACCCATCCAAAAAGAAATTCTCCTCTGTTTGGCCAAAGATAGCCACCCGCTTTCCATTCAAACCCTGCGAGAGGCATTAGGCACCACGATTGGTACCTCGGAGCTTATCGAACATTTAGAAGCCCTCAGCGGGCGATCGCTCATCGAAACCTTCAAACATCAGCACACCCATGAAACTTTATTTACCCTGCAACCCGTCATTAACAAGTATGTGAAAAAATATGCCCGCCTCCCTTAACGCGATCGCGCAATAAATTTCCCCGCTCGTTCTTCAGTTCGGCAATAAGTTGATGGCAATTATCGCCGTAGTGCTTTTTCCGGAAAGCGTCACGGGAAACTGCCTCACGTTCGACCCGAATTAAGACATTCTGGCAAGGATTTTATTTAGCCAATGGGGGGAGGCGGAGCCTCGGGGATGGCGTTCCTAGGCTTAGCCTAGGAACGAGTAAAATTTAAGGTTAAAAATATGTGATTTACTGTATTAATCCTGACTGCAAAAATCGAGAAAATCCCGAAGAAATGGACTGCTGTAAAAGCTGCGGCACTCCACTGCTGGTGCGCGATCGCTATCGACTGCTTCAACCCCTGCGCCCACTGAATACCTATTATTACACGGAGATTTTTGAAGTTAGCGATCGCGACCACAGTCTAAAAGTGATGAAAATCTTAAAATCTCATCGCCCAGAACTGGTTGAGCGCTTTGAACGAGAAGCAATGACCTTGCAAGAACTGAACCATCCGGGAATCCCCACAGTGGAATTCGATGACTATTTTACCTTCACTCCCGCCAATCAGTCTCAACCCCTGCATTGTCTGGTAATGGAAAAAATTGAGGGAAAAAATTTAGACCAGTACATCGCCCATCACGGTCCGCTTTCTTCAAATCTGGCGCTCCAATGGCTGAGGCAATGCATCGAAATTCTCGATATCCTGCATGGTCAACAATTTTTTCATCGCGATATTAAACCCTCTAATATCATGCTCAAACCAGATGGAAAATTAGTGTTGATTGATTTGGGCAGCGTGCGAGCGATTACTTCGACTTATTTGGCCAAAATTAAGGGACAACTGGATGTCACCACGGTGATTTCTGGGGGGTACACGCCCCCGGAACAAATCGAAGGGAAAGCCTTACCGCAATCAGATTTTTTTGCCCTCGGGCGCACTTTTGTCTATTTGCTGACTGGCAAGTCTCCTTCGCAACTGCCCACGGATGCTAAAACCGGGCAGTTGATTTGGCGAAACCAAGCCCCACAAGTTTCCCGCCCGCTGGCAGATTTTATTGATGAATTGATGGAGTTTATTCCTGCTAATCGACCGCAAAATACTAGGGTTATTTTGCGCGATTTGACGCGGAAAGGTCTATTGCTCAAAAGCGTGCAACGGGCGCTCAATTCTCCGCAGTTTAAATATGCGCTGATGGGATTGTTGACGGTGGGCGCGGTCTATCCATTGTCGTTTCCGGTGCAGGCGCAGTATTATTATCAAGTGGCATGGTCGGCGCATCGGGAGGGAGAATTGCAACGGGCGAAACGTTATTATGAAAAGTCGTTGCAGTTTGATGCTAGCGATTCTCGGGTTTATAACAATTTGGGGCGAATTTGCGAGTTGCAAAGTCAGGCGGAGTGTGCGGTGTTGAATTACAATAAGGCGCTAGAACTGGAACCGGAAAATTCGCTGGCGCGTTACAATTTGGCGGGATTTTACGATGGGGCGGGGAATTTGGAGGGGGCGGAAAGGGAATATGAATTGGTGGCGCGATCGCAAAGTCCTCTGGCGGTTAGCGCCCTAAGCAATTGGGCGCGATTGCGAATTTTGAATGCTGACCCGAATAAGGCGATCGCCTTGAGCTTGCAAGGGGTGCAAAAAACTGATACATCTAAGGTTAAGTCAGCTTTACATAAAAACCTCGGGTGGGCTTATTGGATGCAAGCGGATTACGATCGCGCCCAAACTCATTTGCAACAAGCGATCGCCTTGAACGAAAATCGCACCGATGCTTACTGTCTGTTGGCCCAGGTTCTCGAAGTGCAAGGTGAGCGAGAAAACGCCCTGGATCGATGGCAAAATTGTTGGGAAGGCGAATCCAGCAATCCAGATGTGCGACTTTGGCGAACTCTGGCAAGACAACGCTTGCAAGAGGCCGATTTATTATAGTAAAATGTTCCACTATTGCCTTTCCCCCGCAACTCTCTCCCTCACGATTTTCTACAAAACGCCTTGTCTACTGCTGACGGGCAGTTGCTCAGGATTGGCCGATCGCAAGTCCACCAATGACCTTGACAATTTAGCTTCTATGTGATAAAATCCTTTAGGGTGGCCATTGCCTGCCTACAGGTTTGGCGGCGATCGAAATGGCCAGGGGTGGAGGGCGATCGCTCTTTTAGCTCGGTGAAAACGGTGGGTATAATAACCGGGGAGACGCGATAAATCGGGAGACGCGATAAATCGGCGTCTCTACAAGAAACATTCCCCAGCGGGTTAGCCCGGATTTGGTGGGAATCACCCTATTTTGCGATTCAAAACATGACAGTAGTAGGGTGGGCGGTGCCCACCCTACAAGCTATTTTTGTGGTTGAACAGTAGTAGGGTGGGCGGTGCCCACCCTACAAGCTATTTTTGTGGTTGATGGGGGCGGTGGGACTTGAACCCACACGACCTTTTACGGTCAACGGATTTTCATTCTCTCGCCGCTTTCGCTGCTGCCAGTTGGCTTTGAGAATTGGACTCTCCCTTTACCCTCGGCTTGACGTTAGGGTAGCTCCCGTCGAGTCTCTGCACCTTCCGAGATTTCGGCTTGGCTCAGGATTGCCCTATCTGTTACCCAGACTTAGGTTTCCCTGAATTTGAGAGCGGTCACTTAATGGATTTCTCCACTAAGGCTCAGTTTTCTAAGTCCGTAGCGTCTACCATTCCGCCACGCCCCCTTAGAGTTGGTTGGGTCGCGATCGCACTTCCCCGGGATTTCCCTCGGGCGATCGCCGTGCTGTTCCCGAAAGTTGGCCGCCGGATTTCGCCGACTTTAGGTTGGTTTCAGCCCAACGGGTGTTTTTTTCACCCTTCCTAGGATACCACAGATTTACCCTGTGGGAACCCCCTTTTTCGGTACAGCAGAATCATTATGAACCATATTTTTGCCAAAGTCAACCCACCCAGGAAATTTTTCTGGGGGTTGGTTTCCGCTTGGGGTGTCATCGGCCATCGAATCTTGTGGTTTCGGAATTTTTCACCCTTCTGGGGTTGACAACTCTGCTAAACTCTGGTAAATAAACTAGCCTAGCATCTAAATTGCAAATCTTGACTTTCAGAGGAAGCGTCAATCTAGCCCTATGGTTTAAAGTAGAAAGTAAGCACCTCAGCTACTTAGGAGCCACATGGTTTATCAACCTGATTTTTTCAATTCCAACGATGACAATAATGTAGATGCCAACTCTCTGCTGGACTACCTACAGCACCAGCCCCCGGAGGTGTTGGCGCGGGTTGCTAAATCCGTCAGCCCGGAAATTAAAGAAATCATTTCTCAAAACGTCCAAGGACTGGTGGGAGTGTTACCGTCTGAGAATTTTGAAGTGCAAGTGACCACCAACCGGGAAAATTTAGCGGGTCTGTTGGCATCGGCGATGATGACGGGCTATTTCCTGCACAAGATGGAACAACGGATGCATCTGGACGAACACTTATCTCAGGCCGGTTCGTTGAATCGCGATGCAGGTGGCGCTGATGCCGACTCAGACGGCTGGTAAACGACTCCCTCAGCGCTGGGGGTCAAAGCGTCCATTGGGCGATCGCCTGCTTCACCGCCGTCTAATTCATCATCCCCTGGCTTGGAAATGCACCAGGGCGGATGCCAATGCTTTGGATCTGACCCTGGCGGTTAATTTGCACTTGCAGCAGTTCTCCCACTTCACTCGCTTCTACCACATCCTGCACGTCGGCGGCGCTGGAAATTTCGATGCCATTAATTTGCTCGATCGCATCCCCAGGACGCAAACCCGCTTTTTCCGCTGGGGTGTTCTCCAATACCCCCACGATCGCTACCCTCGCCGCGTCGGGCAGGGTTAGGTTGTTCTGTTCCAGTTGCGATCGCACCTCTGGCGTCACGTCCACCATTTGAATCCCTAAAAAGGGATGGGACGCTCGACCGTCGGTCAATAACTGATTGGCAATCCGTTGCGCCGTCTCGATGGGAATGGCAAAACCCAACCCTTGGGCGTCAGCGCGAATGGCGGTGGTCATCCCAATCACCTGCCCTCGGTCATCAATCAGCGGCCCGCCAGAATTGCCGGGGTTAATCGCCGCATCGGTTTGGATGAAGCGCACTCGCTTATCCGGAATCCCCACTTGCGAACTCGATCGCCCGGTGGCGCTGATAATCCCCACCGTCACCGTATTATCCAACCCTAACGGATTCCCGATCGCGATCGCCCACTGTCCCGGAACCAAATCTGCCGCTTTCCCTAACTTCACATCCGGCAGTTTCTCCGCCTCGATTTTCACCACCGCCACATCGGTCAGCGGATCGCTTCCCACCACCTTTCCCTCAAATTCCCGCCCATCCTTGAGCTTCACTCGCACCACTTCGCTTTTCCCCACCACATGAGCGTTGGTGAGGATTCCACCGTCGTCGTGAATAATAAACCCCGACCCACTCCCGCGCGGTATCGGAGTTCTGCCCGGGGGCATTTCTTCCCCAAACAATTTCGGCAAAAATGGGGGCGTTAAGCCGTTGTCTGGTTCCTCTATCTGAGTTGGTATCGCCTCAATTTTTACCACCGCCGGACCGACTTGTGCTGCCGCTACGGCGATAAAATTGCGGCTCATCGGTGGGCGATTGAGAACCGCTACGGTGGCGGATGGCTCAATGTCGCGCGTCTCATCGGCATTCTCTGCCCCGGGTTGTAGCACCACGGGTACCGCCGCACCCCCCTTCCACTGCCGATTGTCCGCTTCTATGTAGCGACTGCCCGCGATTCCTACACCGCCGCCGAGGGCGAGCAACATCGCCCCGAGACTCAGCCGATTGAATACTCTACTCATCATAGGTGTTTGCCCGTTAAAAACAGACCGGTGCGTCCAATGGCAGACCGGGGAAGGAAAGGATCGGCGATCGCTCCTCAATGCCGCTCGGAAAGTCGCAGGGGCGGATGGAGGCGGTGAACGGATGGGTTCCTCTCGCTACCCTCTTCAACTCCCTGGGCGAATTTTTCGCGATCGCTTAATTTTTAGTCTAGCCCAATCCCACGGTTTAACATCGCCATTCCCCCGGTTCCAAACCGAAAGATTTTGTTAAGTCAGCGCTCCCTGGGGGGAAAATCCGGGAAAATTAACTCGTTAGCGCCGTTGTCCGCTTCCCTGGATTTTCCGGCTAGCCGATCGCTGATTTGAGCGCCTCGGCAAATTCGGCGATCGCGGCTAATCCTGACTCTGGCGTCCCATCTGCCAACCGTTTCACAAACGCACTGCCCACAATCACCCCATCTGCCCCCCACGCTTTCACCTGACGCGCCATCTCGGGGGAGGAAATCCCAAATCCTACCCCAATCGGTTTGTCGGTCATTTGGTGCATTTGTTCGAGTAGTTCCTCCACCCGCGATTGCAACCCGGACCGCATCCCCGTTACCCCGGTGACGCTGACTAAATAAATAAATCCACGCGACTGACGGGCGATCGCCTCTCGCCGTTCTACCGGACTGGTGGGGGCTACTAATAAAATTACCTCTATCCCCTGCTTATCGGCAACCTCTAGCACCTTTTCCGATTCTTCCAGGGGCAAATCCGGTACCACTAACCCCCGCACCCCCGCTTTCGCTGCTGCGGTGAAAAAGGCTGACAATCCTCGCTTGAGAATCGGATTGTAATAGGTGAATAAAATAATCGGCGCTTTTATCTGGGGGCTAACCTCCCTGACCATCTCTAATACCTGTTCCAAGCGGGTTCCCCGTTGTAACGCACGAGTCGCCGCCGCTTGAATCACCGGTCCGTCGGCGAGGGGGTCGGAATAGGGTACCCCAAGTTCGATTAAATCTGCACCCCGATCGTCTAATACGCGCAACGCTTTGGCGGTGGTCTCTAAATCTGGATCGCCGGCGGTGATAAACGGAATAAAAGCACACTGCTGGCGATCGCGCAGGGACTTAAAGCACTGGGAAACCGATGTCATGGCTTAATTTACCTAGGCTATTTGATTCACTCCCTCTCGCGAATGTCTTGCAGTTTCGCGCCCGTACGCGCTCTACCCACAATCATCCCCGAGAGATTCTCTATTGTTTCATTTTCCCGTTTCTTTGGCGCGCTTTTCTGCTTCGATTTCTGCTTGCAATTTCTCCAGTTCTTCCGGACTCAGTTCTTCTAAGCGCTTCTCTAATACCGCATTTTCGTAATCCCGCACCTGCTGGTGATAGGTCATCTTTCCGCTCACCGCTCGGAATAAATAGGTGAGCAACCAACCCACTACACCCCCCACCAACAGCACTTGGCTCCAAATCCCCGCCGTTATGCTATCGAGTCCGGCAACTTGCAATCCCAAATATAATGCACCACCCGCAATAAAAATTCCCAACCCAATTCCAATCGCATCAATTCTTCTCATCATCGCCCCCATTATTCCACTATTCACCACAACTTTTAAAAGGGGAAAGTTGAAACTCAGAATGTCAAACCCAGACTCCCGAAAAAGAAACGATTTTCCTCATAAAGCTACGACTCCTTCCCAGAATTAAACCTGCAAACGAGTAACAAACAGGGAAATCCAATCCCTCGCCACAAACCGTTCCCCGCTCCGTGCCAGTAACGATTTTAACCGAGTCATTTCCCCATCGCTCCTTTTCCTTCATTCTTGATTTTTCATTCTTAATGCTTCATCCTTTCCCCTTTTAGGTGGGATTTGCTCTAGGCTTCAATTTCCCGTCGCTTGGGTCGAAAATTCAAAAATGGAGCCAGGGCAAACATACCGGGGAAGAAGAAAAACACCAAAAAGTACATGAAAGCGCGCTCGAAAGAACTCGCCACATACCAGCGGTTTTTTAGGTAAAAATAAAGGGCTAACGGAACCACGAGCAGGTAAGTTCCCGCTAAAATGACATACAATAGCAGAACGATTGTGGTTTGGTCTAGCATCGGCTTTTTACAAATTCAAACGGTTTTTTTCACGGGATAGAACGCGATCGCCCTTCTCTGGCCACCGGTTCCCCCAGGGCAACCTGCGGCCACCAGTTCAAAACAGCGATCGCTTCGTCTTTTTATTGTAACCCTGCCGTGCCCTCCAAACTATTTGCAACCAGAGAAATTAGCCCGCGTAGTCAGAGCTTCGGTCCGAATTTAGCCCCACCCTTCTCAGGTGCGGGGCTATTTGGGGTTATTTGGGGTTATTTGGAGGCAGAGCCTCAAATAGCCCATTCCCCGCACATGCTCGGAATGAGAAGAAACGAGAAGACCGAGAGTATTTCTAATTTTTAATTTGCAATTCGCCAATTTTTGCCAAAAAAAAGGCACCCGGAGAGTGCCTGCAATAGTTGCCAAGTTATAGCAAAATATTTTTGTAATCCTTGCCAGCCCAGCACTATTGCCGCGCGATTGCGAGAAAGTGCAAGGAATAACCCCCAACAAGCGCGATCGCGATTAGTAACCCGGTTCTTCTTCGTATTCGGGAGTTTTGGTTTTTTCGGGGATGTTAACGCGCGGGGGAGTATAGGGAGTTTCCGCTTCTTCCTCTGCCCATGCATCGGCTTCTACATTATTCTCGTATTCGTAGTCCTCCACATATTCTGGCTCCTCGTAAACCTCCGCGTAGTCTTCCACATAATCGGTGTCATAGACATCGCGAGCGGTGGTTTCGCTCCAGTTATCTTCTTCCATGTCGTCTTCGTAATACATGGGTTCTCGAGCCGGCTGACGTAGGGGTTCGGGTTGCTGTTGCTCCCAAACTTCATCCTCATCCCAGACTTCTTCCGCCACACGGGCGGGAGAGCGCAAAGGTTCGCTAGCGGGAGTCGAGATGCCGGTGGGAAGCTGATTTTCCGGTTTAGCCGTCGGCATGATTAAAGACTCTTCCTCATCGCGCACCCAAGGCGGTTCGCCGATGCCGAGACGCTCTAAAAAGCCCACACTAAGCTGGGAGAGACGTTCTTCTGCGCCTTCAAACACGATCAATCGATTCGGACCGCTGCTGACGATTTCCTCCACGGGCAATTCGTAAGTGCTCAGCACTTGTTCGGGAATTTGGGGCAATCCCAAGGAGGCAATCACCAGGGAAACCACTTCCCCGGTTTCTACGTTAAACTTAAACCCGCGCGCCTTGCCCAACAGCTCGCCGGTTTCGGTAATCACTTCACTGTTGATCAACCTGCTGTAGGCATCAACGTCAATATCTTCTATAACGTCTTCATCTTCAACCAAGATCACGTCACCAATTTGCTGAATGCTGCTGAGCAGCATAAACCTGGGCATTCCCGCCACAGAGAGAAGGTTATCGCGCAGACCGAGAGCCACGACTTGTCGGCGATCGATGTCTACCAATAGCTCTTTGACCACTCCCAGGCGCTTGCCGGTGGTGCGGGTGATGACTTGGGTATTTAATAAATCGGAGCGGAGACGGATTTGTTCAGATGTCATTCTAAGTTGAATCCCGATAGCGAATTCTCTTTAATATTACTTGAAAATAAAATCACAACACGTTACTCTTCTCGTCGAGTTGGAGTCCGATAACTTGCGTATAGGCTCCTCGGGCTTGCGTCACGCCAATAACGCGCGAGGCTAGTTTTAGCATCGGCGTTTTGTGACTGACTACAATAAACTGAGCAACATTTGCCTGCTGTTTAATTATTTTAGCTAATCGTTCCACATTTGCCCCGTCGAGGAACATATCCACCTCGTCAAATGCGTAAAACGGCGAGGGGCGATAGCGCTGCAGGGCAAAGATAAAACTGAGGGCAGTGAGGGATTTTTCCCCACCGGACATAGAGGCCAAACGCTTGACGGGCTTACCTTTCGGGTGAGCGACCAAATTCAGGCCGCTGCTAAAGGGGTCAGACTCGTCATCGAGTTGCAGGAAGCCATCTCCTTCGGAGAGTTCCTCGAAAATGGTTTTAAAGTTTTCATTGACTGCATCGAATGCTTCTTGGAAAGCGCGCAGTCGCAAGGTGGTGAAGTTTTCGATCCGCAGGAGGATTTCGGTGCGCTCTCCTTCCAGGGTGGAGAGTTTTTGGCTGAGTTCCTGCAGGCGGGTTTGGGTGCTGTCGTATTCTTCCAGGGCGAGCATGTTCACCGGTTCGATTGCGGTAATGCGTTTTTGCAGCGATCGCACCTCTTTTTGCAGTTCTTGCACCTCGCTCGCCAACCGATTCTCCATGTTGTCCGGCACCTTGGGCGGCGGATCGGGCAATTCGGCGGCTTTCTGTTGCAGTTCTTCATTCAGGGCTGCCAATTGCTCGCGCCGCCCCTGTTGGGTTTCTTGCAGCTTTTGCAGTTGCCATTCGAGCTGCTGTCGGCCCAGATGCAGGTCGCGCAATTTAGCTTCTGCCCGATCGCGCATTTCTTTTTCGGTTCCCAGTTTGGCTTCGATTTCTTCTAACCCCTGACGGGTTTGGGCGAGGCGATCGCCGATTTGCTTGAGCTGAGCCTCCACCTGAGCGATGCTCTCCTTGGATTGGTTTTCGTGCTGGCTCAACCCTTCGGCGCGCTGTTTCGCCTCGTGGATTTTCTCCTCGATGCGCTGATGCTGATTGCCTAAATCTTGCAAGCGCAACTGTGCCGCACTGAGGGACTGTTCCCACTCTTGCGACTGGGTTTCGAGGTCGCGCACCTGGGCCTGGATTTCCTGCCATTCGCGATTTTGCCCGGATTCTTCCATTGCGGCTAAAGCGTGGCGCAACTGCTGCAACTGGGTCTCTTGGGCGGGCACTTCGGCGGCTAATTGCTGTAATTGGGCTTCGGCTTTGACCAATTCTTGGCGATTTTTGACCAATTGCTGCTGCAACTGCTCGCCGGTGGTTTGCAGGGTGCCAATTTCTTTGTGGAGTTGCTCGGAAAATAGCTGTAGCTCTCGCTGCTGCTGCTTGGCTTCCATTAATTCGCCCGATCGCCGTTTGACTTCGGCGGTGGCGTTGGCGATCGCAAAGCTGCACGATTCTAACACGGCTTCGATTTGTTCGAGCCGCTCTTGCAAGGCGGTGGTTTCTTCCGAGTCGCTGCTGCTACCGGTGCCGAAGTGCAAGGTAGACCGATGGGAATAACTCCCGCCGCTCATAGCTCCACTAGTTTCGAGCAGTTCTCCGTCTAAGGTGACGATGCGCGCTTTGCCTAAAAAAGAGCGCGCTAAATCTAAGGTTTCGAAGACGACGGTGCTGCCGAAAACATAGGCAAACACCTGCAGGTAGGGGCGATCGCATTCGATCAGGTTTACCGCATAATCGATAAATCCCGGGGCATTTCGCAGGGCATCCATCGGGGAAAATCGCGGCGGTCTGATTTTGTTTAAGGGTAAAAACGTGGCTCGACCGGCGCGTTTTTGTTTCAGCAGTTCGATCGCGGCGGCGGCTACTTTGTCATCTTCTACCACCACAAATCCCAACCGCCCGCCGGCGGCGGTTTCCAGGGCGCGCTGATAGTGCGGGTCTACTCGTCCCAATTGCGCCACTACGCCGCACACCCCCGGAATGCCGGTTTGCAGGATAATTTTGCTGGCTCCCGTACCGCTGGCTTCTTGCATGGCTTGGGTTTGGGCTTCGAGTTTATCTAAGCGCCGCTGTTTGGAGCGTTGTTCTTCCAGGAGCCTTTTTTGCGTCTCTTGCTGCACTTGCAGTTCTTCTTCGGCGGCGGCTAATTTTTCCGCGAGGGATTGAACCATTGCGATCGCCGCCTTGTGCCGCCGATCGAGTTCGCTCAGGGCTAGCTTTTTCTGGCTCAGTTCTTGCTGGCTTTGCGCGTGGGTTTGTTCTTGCTCGGCAATTTTTTCGAGCAACTGTCCCCGTCGCTCGCTCAAGCGGGCTTGTTCCGTGCGCTGGGGGTCGAGGGTTTTTTGCAAGGTTTCGATTTGCCGGTGCAGGGTGGTTTGCTGCTGCACCCATTCTTCCGAGGCGGCGGCGATCGCGCTGGCTTGTTCGCGCTTCGCCTGCAGCAGTTTCTGGGTCTCGTCCCGATTCTGCTGTACGGCGGCGATCGCTTTTTTCTCTAATTCCCGCTCTTCTTCCCGCTTTTGTAAATTTTCTTGAAGCTCCTTGACTTCTTGCTGATTTTGTGCTAATGCACT
Source organism: Phormidium sp. CCY1219 (assembly GCF_035615515.1). Taxonomy (GTDB): domain Bacteria; phylum Cyanobacteriota; class Cyanobacteriia; order Cyanobacteriales; family Laspinemataceae; genus CCY1219. Next base: position 4,956 of record NZ_JAJENT010000794.1, on the reverse strand, counting down.
TCGCGTTTGTTCGCGGGCGCTTTCCAGTTCTTGCTGTCGTTGCTGCAGTTGTCGCTCTTGAGCTTCTTGGGTCGCGAGGGAAGATTGCAGGGCTATGAGTTCTTCTTCGCCGAGAGCTTTGACCTTGGCGTTGAGTTCTTCTAAATGACTACTAGCTTTTTGGATGTCGCCGCTGATGGTGGTAATCTGGTTTCGCAATTCACTGATGAAGCGATCGCCCGCTTCGATTTGCTCGCGCAGTTTCCAGCTTTGTTGCTTCAGCAAGCGATAATTCAACACCGCCACCAACTGCTCTTTCTCGTGCAACTCGCCGCGCAGCTTTTGATATTGCTCCGCTTTCGCCCGGTCTTTCGCCAAGCGCTCTAACTGCACTGTCAGCTCTTTTTCCACAATCCGACAGCGGTCTTCACGCTCTTTGACTTCATCTAATTTAGTCTTAGCTTGGGCGATTTTGCGGTCAAATGCCGCCACGCCTGCCAATTCGTCGATAATCTCCCGCCGTTCTCTACCATTCATAGAGATAATCGCCGTCACGTCCCCTTGCAGCACCACGTTGTAGCCTTCTGGATAAATCCGCAGGCGGTTCATCTGCTCGTGTAACTGCGTCAGGGTGCAGGGTTCCCCATCCATATAGTAGGTCGAGGTGTAGGTTCCCCCCTTCGTCACCCGCAGTCGCCGGGTAATGCTCCATTCATTTTTCGATTCACTCTCCGATTCCGGCGTTTCCGGCCCTTGCGCCACGGCGGATTCCCCCGCCTCTGGCGCAACTGTGCCATTTCCCTCCTGCGGTTCGGGATTTTCCTGCTCTCGAATCTCTTCCTCTTCCCCCGGCGCGCTGGCGTCTTCCGCCTCTGCGCCACTGTCTGGGGATTCGGGCGCAGTTTCCTCCACTACCGGGGTTTCCGGTGTCACTTCCGCCAGCAGTTGCGCCGCCTGCGCGCCACTGTCTGGGGATTCGGGCGCAGTTTCCTCCACTACCGGGGTTTCCGGGGTCACTTCCGCCAGCAGTTGCGCCGCCTGCGCGCCGCTGTCTGGGGATTCTGGCGCAGTTTCCTCTACTATCGGGGTTTCCGGTGCCACTTCCGCCACGGAAACGGTGTCCATCACGTTGGGTACCACTTCTTCTTCAAAGGGGGAATTTTCGCCGAGGTCAAAGGTGACGGTAACGCTGGCTTCTACCGTACCGCGACTGCGGGCTTGATTGTGGTTGACTAAATCGGGCAACCGTTCCGCCCGCATTCCTTTTGAGGTGGAAATGCCCAAGCAAAACAACAGAGCGTCTAGAATATTGGACTTTCCAGAACCATTGGGGCCAGAAACCACGGTAAACCCGGGCAGCACCGGAATGACCGTGGTGCCACCAAAGGATTTGAAGTTCGTCAGCTCTAGGCGCTTGATATGAAGCATCGCAGTCGAGGGTTGGCGGGTAGTCGCGGGTGTTGACTTACTAATCTAGTTTAGCGATTCTTCACAGAGTAGCACGGCGATCGCTCAGATGAAAGGGGGTGCTACCTTACGCCCCCACTTGGAGCCTCCCAACACTGCCCCCACCATCACCCACCACCCACCGTAAAATACATGACCCCCACCGATGCAATTTCACCCCAGTCCAATCCGGGGCTCACGCACCAACCCCCTGTCAAACGGCTACCCTGGTTGGCAATATCGCAAGAATAGCTAAAAACATCCGATGTGCGGTAATGTATCGATTGCAATGGTCTGATTTCGATTCTTATTCGCATACCGTTAATTCTGTGGCCATCCATCCCGCTAATGCCACTCTCATCAGTAGCAGTGCTGGCAAAGCCATTGAGGTGTGACATGCGAACAATGGCAACGGCACGATTAAAATTTGGCGTCCCTCTTCCCCAGCCGGAACTAACGCTACATAAGTGAGAAAAGCACGACCGTTTCCCTACACGACGAGAGTAATATATTTCCGGTTGAGCTGTGAAACAATTCGAGATTTCGCGGACTTTCAATCGAGAGCTGTTTAGAAAACTACCGCCTGTAGAGAGGTGGCATGCCATGTTCTCTACATTTCATCATGCATGCCGGAACAAGGGTACAATAGAAAATTTGCTTGTCAAAAAACTGTGTTAAATTAGCCGGCGTAGGCAAAGTAAGTTTGTTCACCTCACTCTCTCAGAGTGCGCGCTTTTTCGTTACTTTGCCACAGCGGTATTTCAATCGCCCATCGCTCCCCCGAACGAGACTGAGAATATCTACCTATAGACTTAGGGCGCGAATGCTGTAACAATGCTAGATTATTACTTCCCCCTTTAGTTTTTTTTCACAAACCTCTTAACCCATGAGTCTCCGTCAACTGGAAGTGTTTTTACCGCAAGAAAACGCCCATGAAATCGAAAAAGTTCTGGAAGACCAATCCATTCGCGGTATTTGGCAAGTTCACCTTTGGGCCGATCGCAGTATTGTGAAAATTCTCATGTCTTCTCAAGAAGCAGAAGCGGCGATCGACAGAATACAACGGCGCTTTTCCGATTTAGAGGGTTTTAAAATTGTAGTCATGGCGGTGGAAGCGATAATTCCGCGCCCGGAATTGCCGGCGGAAACGCCACCGGATCTGACGGAAATTAAGCCAGATGTGGAATTAGACCCGCAGCGATCGCGCATTAACCGTCACGAACTTTATGAAGATGTCAATCGCGCCGTAGGTCTCACCGCCAATCATCTGTTAATGGTGCTTCTCTCTACCATCATCGCCGCGATCGGTCTGTTACGCAATGAGGAAACCATCATTATCGGCGCAATGGTTATCGCCCCTTTACTCGGCCCAAATATGGCTTTATCTCTCGCCACCACTCTCGCCGATATGTCTCTAGCCAAAAAAGCATTAAAAGTCGGCAGTATTGGCATCTCTCTCGCTCTCGGATTTTCAATTTGTGTCGGATTTTTTATCCCCGTCAGCTTACAAATTCCGCAAATAGCCTCTCGAACCAGCGTACACGTTTCTGATGTTATCCTGGCGTTAGCATCGGGTATCGCCGGGGCATTTTCCTTTACCTCGGGAATCACCAATGCCATTGTGGGAGTCATGGTTTCCGTGGCATTACTACCTCCCGTAGTCACTTTTGGAATGTTGCTCGGTTCCGGACAATGGGAAGCAGCAGTGGGTTCCCTTTTGCTCGTGTTAACTAACTTAATTTGCCTCAATTTAGCCGGAGTCCTCACCTTTTCCGTGCAAAATATTCGCCCGAGCAACTGGTGGGAAGTTCCGAAAGCGCAAAAAACCACAAATGCTGCATATTTTATCTGGTTTGGGTTGCTTTCTGCTTTGGTTGTGAGTATTTTGTGGTGGAAAAATTTTCACATGGCTTAATCGAATTTTATACAAAAATTGTTCTCGTTGGTCTCGTTATCAGGCGTCAGCCTGGGAACGAGTCAATGAGTCACAAAGCGTCACACATTAGTCCGCGTAGGCGGACGCAAGCTTGCCACGGCGGTATTTCAATCGCCCGCTTCGATTTTATACTTACCCTTCCCAATAATTCACCTGGGAATCATGGGGAAAAAACCGACTCAACGTTCGCGTTTCCTTTGCGCCTCCCGGGGCGGAACCGGCAAACACCCCGATTTTGCCACTATCTGGATATTCCATAACATCCGGTTCTAGCATGGTGGAAAAACAGAGATATCCCAGCATGGTTTCCCCGGTATTGATAAGCTGATGAGCGCGATCGCAAATCGAAATTATCACAACTACAGACAGTCTCGGGCGTCTCCATCCTCTAGATTAAAGCAAAGTAAAAATAGCCCCAATCAAACTGATGGAGACGCCGGAAAAAACGCCTCTCGGCGAGGCGTTTTTTTCTTTGCAAGCATACCCCGAATTAGTTTCTTTCGCGAAATTTTGGCCAAATGCGATCGCAAAAAAACAGGGTTCCGGAAGCAACGCATAACGGAACTGCGAGTAAATTGAGCAGGGGAATGCTGATGAGTATCAAACAGATGACGGCGAAACTGGCGCTGGCGGGAAGGGCGCGCAAAACAATTGCCAATTTGCGGCGAAAGCGCAGGCGGCGACGTTCTAAAGGTGCATCGAGAAAGTCGAGACAGACAATAATAGCGGCGATCGCCACTCCGCCAATGGTAGCGGCGACGGTTCCCACTCCGGGAATCCCATACAAGGGAACCAGAAAAGCCCCCAATATTGCGGCGAGGACGATTTTTTTCACTTCAAACATCAGCGATCGCCAAATATCGCGCGCGATACTAAAAGGAGTAAGCGGTTCTGCGGCGGGAAGTTTCCCCACTCGCTGCAGTTCTAACTGTTCCGAGAGTTGCCCGTACCAGGGCGCACCCAAAATTGCCCCGAATTGCACGATTAAAAATCCCGTCGCAATCAGCAGCAACCCCACCAGCAGCACTCGCAGGATAATTCCCAGAAAGTTATCGAGAATCGCGATAAAACTGAGCCATGTGGGTAAGCTGGCGATGAAGGAGTCGAGTTGAACCGACAGGGAAGCGATCGCCCCGTCGATCCAGTTCAACCCCGGAAACAGCAATCCCGCATAAAGAGCAATCCCCACCCCCACATTCAGCCAAATTGGCACCCAAACGAAATTGAGCAGATGCGGGTTCTGGATCCAAACCAGCAGCGATCGAAACGGATAGGTTGCACCAGCAATTAGTCCAAATCCTCCGAGGACCTGCATCAATATCGAGTTTGCTTTTCCAGTTTGCTTTCGTGCCATTACATCACGCTTGCGAGCAGCACTTCGGGACAACCACCGACTTGATTCTATCGGGGGATGGTGTCTGATGCGAGAATACCCACTCCCCCATAAAAAAAACGCCCACTTGGAAAGCGGGCGTTGCCATCAGGGTGCATCTACTGGAACTACTCTAGCACAGTAAGGGGTAATACCCCACACTTGCTTAACATTTTTTTACATTGCGGCGAAATTCAACTGCTGCATCTGGCTGTGGGCAATA
>NZ_JAJENT010000793.1:0-247 GCF_035615515.1 Phormidium sp. CCY1219 | reverse complement strand
TACATCGTCACTATGCCCGGTGAGGGTGGCCAGTTCCATCCCGGTCTCCAAATCCCACAGTTTCAGGGTTGTATCATCCGATGCCGAGACGGCTCGTTTCCCGTCGGGGGTAATGGCTACTGCATTTACCTCGCCACTATGCCCGGTGAGGGTGGCCAGTTCCATCCCGGTCTCCAAATCCCACAGTTTCAGGGTTTTCTCATACGATATCGAGACCGCTCGTTTCCCTTCGGGGGTAATGGCTACT
>NZ_JAJENT010000792.1:0-2544 GCF_035615515.1 Phormidium sp. CCY1219 | reverse complement strand
CGACACTGGCGGGTTATTTGTGACTGGGGTTTCGGAAACTGGTGCAGTGGGTTGTTCGGGAGTTTCCGACACTGGCGCGGTGGGTTCTTCCGGGGTTTCCGACACCGGCGGGTTATTTGTGACGGGGGTTTCCGAAACCGGCGCGGTGGGTGACGCTGGGGGTTGCGAGACGGGTGGGTTAACCGCTGAGGGTGGAGTAAAGTTCACTGGCGCAGGGGTGGTATCTGCGCTGGGGTTGGGAGTGGGTTCGCTGGGTTGCGCTTCGGTTTCGGGGGGGAGTTCGGCAATGGTGAGTTCGGGAATCACCGAAACTTCTGGCGCAGTGGGTTCGCCGCCGATGCGGATGCCTTTGAGGACGCCGAGGAGTTCGTTGTTGCCGGTGAAATGGATCAGGGTATCGTTGATAAATTCGTTAGTACCGGCGGTGAAGGAGATTAGGTTTTCGGTGAGGTCGCCGATAAACCCAAATTTGTCTTTGGCGAAGTCGAAGTTATAGATAAATTCCACCCCAAACCCGACGCCAAGCATGAAGGTATCTTGACCCGCGCCACTATATAAATGGTCGTTGTCGAGTCCGCCGAAGAGGACGTTATTTTCTTTTTCGGCATAGAGGGTATCTTCGCCTTTGCCGCCATGCAGCAGGTCGTTGCCGGTATGTGCGAACAGCAGATCGTTGCCTTCTCCGCCGAAAATGCTGTCATCGCCAGAGTGTCCGTTGAGGGTGTCGTTGTCTGCGCCACCGTCGATATAGTCGTTGTGGGAACCGGCATCGATCAGGTCGTTGCCGCTGTCGCCAATTAAGATATCGTTGTGGGAACCGCCGGAAATTTCGTCATCGTCTGCGCCACCGTGAATGGAGTCGTCGCCGGAACTGCCATCGAGGATATCTGTACCTGCGCCACCGGCGATCGTGTCATCCCCGGAACGTCCGAGAATGCTGTCGTTGCCTAATCCGCCGTCGAGGAGGTCGCTGTCTTGGCGTCCGTCGATATAGTCGTTGCCGCTGCCGCCGATCAGGGTGTCGGAACCGACTTTGCCATCGAGGATGTCGTCGCCGCCTAATCCGCTGAGGACGTTGGCACCGTTATCGCCGATCAGGGTATCGTTATATTCGGAACCTTCGACGTTTTCGACGTTGCGAATTTTGTCGCCTTCGGCATCGCCACCGACGCCGCGTCCCGGTTGCAGGTGGACGTAAATGGGTGCGGGGGAGTTGAAGTAAGATACCGTATCGTCACCTGCGCCGCCATCTTGGAAATCGGCACCTGCGCCACCGACGAGGAAATCGTCGCCGTCGCCGCCGTAGAGTTCGTCGTCATCTTCGCCACCGAATAAACTATCGTCTCCCGCATCCCCGGCGAGGATATCTTCTCCGGTTTCGCCGTAGAGGAGGTCGATGTCGTTGCCGCCACTCATTTCGTCGTTGCCTGCGCCGCCGTAGAGGGTGTCGTCGCCGTTGTCTCCGGCCATGATGTCGTTGTCGCCATCGCCATAGAGGAGGTCTTCGCCGTCGTTGCCACTCATTTGGTCATCCCCTGCGCCACCGTAGAGGAGGTCTTCGCCGCCGTCTCCGGCCATTTGGTCGTTGCCGTCTTCGCCGTAGAGGAGGTCGTTTTCGCTACCGCCACTCATTCGATCGTCGCCGGTTCCGCCATAGAGGAGGTCTTCTCCGGCGTCTCCTGTCATGGTGTCGTTGTCGCTATCGCCGTAGAGGAGGTCTTGACCGTCGTTGCCACTGATATGGTCATCTCCTGCGCCACCGTGAAGGGTGTCTTCTCCTCCATCTCCGGTCATTTGGTCGTTGCCGTCTTCGCCGAAGAGGAGGTCTTGGTCAGCGTTGCCACTCATTTGGTCGTTGCCGGTTCCGCCGTGAAGGGTGTCATCGCCGTTGTCTCCGGCCATGATGTCGTTGTCGCCATCGCCGAAAAGGAGGTCTTGACCGTCGTTGCCGTTCATTTGGTCATCCCCTGCGCCACCGGAGAGGAAGTCTTCGCCATCATCTCCGGTCATCGTGTCGCTGCCGTCATCGCCGTAGAGGATGTCGTTGTCGGCGTTGCCACTCATTAAGTCGTTGCCGGTTCCGCCATGTAGGGTGTCTTCGCCGTTGTCTCCGGCGATCGCATCATCCCCACTGTCGCCAAATATCAAGTCGCGATCGTCGTTGCCACTCATTTGGTCGTTGCCATCGCCACCATGTAGAGTGTCGTTTCCGGCGTCTCCCGTCATGATGTCGTTGTCGCCGTCGCCATACAGCAAGTCTTGGCCGTCGTTGCCTTGGAGGATGTCGTCTCCGGCGTCACCGTGAATGATGTCTTCGCCGTCGTTGCCGGTGATGTTATCGTTGCCGTCGTTGCCGTTGATGATATCGTTGCCGAGGTCGCCGGTGATGTTGTCGTTGCCTGCATCTCCGAATATGCGATCGTTGCCGTCATCCCCGGAAATGCGATCGTTGTCGGTTCCGCCGTTGATGATGTCGTCGCCGTCGTTGCCTGAGATGTTGTCGTCTCCGGCATCTCCTTGGATGCTGTCGTTGCCGAGGTTGCC
>NZ_JAJENT010000791.1:0-38440 GCF_035615515.1 Phormidium sp. CCY1219 | reverse complement strand
TTGTTGAAACAAGCGTTCGTTTTTCCGCCCCGAACTAAAGTTACGGGGCTACCAAACTTTCGTCTTTTTTTCGTGTGCTGCCCACCACCCCCTAGGCATACAGACGATTTGTAGGGTGGGCAATGCCCACCCTACTGCTACAAAAGTAGCAACGCTTTATAAGCTATAAAGCTTACTTGACGCTCACTTTAGCGCCTGCATCTTCAAGCTGCTTCTTGGCATCTTCTGCCGCATCTTTGGCAACCGCTTCTTTGATGGGCTTGGGTGCAGATTCCACCATTTCTTTGGCTTCTTTGAGGCCCAATCCGGTCAAAGTCCGAACCACTTTGAGGATAGCAATCTTCTTGTCGCCGGGAACTTCTTCGAGAATGACGTCAAATTCGGTTTTCTCTTCTTCTTCTTCTGCCGCCGCAGCCCCAGCCGCACCAGGAGGCATCATCATCATGCCACCTGCCGGCGCAGCAGCACTCACGTCGAAGGTTTCTTCGATTTGCTTGACCAGTTCGGAAGCTTCCAGCAGGGTCAGAGATTTTAACTTTTCGAGAATTTCGTCAGTTGCAGCAGACATGGATTGACTCCTATTATTTTAAGGTTAGTAAGCAATCAAACGTGAAATGGGTTGACGATTCGTTACGGATTGCGAACGAATCGCGACGCGATCGGGTGAATATCTAGGCAGCTTGCTCTTCTTCTTGCGGGCTGCCTTCTTTTTCGGCGTAAGCGTTGAGACCCCGGGCAATCGAAGTGGGAACTTCGTTGATACCCACGGCAACTTTGGAGGTCACCGCCTGGATGGTACCGGCAATTTGAGCGATGAGTTCTTCCTTGGAGGGCAATTCACCGATCGCCTTGACTTCATCTTCGCTCAGCACCCGCCCTTCCATAACGCCACCGCGAAGTTGGGTTTTTTTGGTGGCTTTTTGGAAGGCTTGGTATGCCTTGATGGCACCGCTGAGATCGTCTTTGACGAACAGAAATGCAGAAGAGTCCTTGAGGAATTCTTGGATGGGTTTCCACTGCTCGTCTTCCTCAACAGCCCGTCGCATGAGGGTATTTTTGGTGACTTTACAAATGGCTCCCGATTCGCGCAGACGATTTCGCAATTCGGAAATCTCGGCAACGGAGACCCCTTTGTAGTCGATGACGATTGTCATGTCGGTGTCACTCAATTTGTGTTTGAGTTCCTCGACGATCGCTTTTTTGTCTTCTAACGTTCTGCCCATAGGCTTTCACCTCCTTTACGGCTGGGGATGGAAACTGGGGTGCGATTGTAGATTGTAGATTGCTGATTGTTGGCAGACAATCTCTTATTCTACCTGAGGATCGCCAGTTGTCAAAATTTCCCTTGGATTGACCGAGTTCGAGTCCCTTGCCAATCAAAAACCCCGGCCATGCAGCCGGGGTCGCGCACCCACCGTGCCCCAGGCGATCGCAGGCGATCGCGGGGGCTTTACAGTGGGGAATTCATGCGGAACCTCGGCAGGGAAATTAAGCCAATCGGGTTGGCACCTGCTCTCTACGGCTACTGTGCTATTTAATTAGGCGAAGGGAAATGGGATTGACGAGTGGGTAGATTCTCTACGATCGCGCCAGATCCCGAATTGACCATTTGGATTTTAGGCCGCCTCGGTCATCTTAAAGTCGCGTAGCTGATTGACATCGACTTGAATCGAAGGTCCCATTGTGGACGACACAAAAACGCTGCGCCAGTAGCGGCCTTTCGCGCCGGAAGGACGGTTGCGATCGATCGTTTCTTGCAACGCCTTGAGGTTAGTCATCAAATCCTGTTCGGAAAAGGATACCTTACCGAAGAGGATATGAACGATTCCGGTGCGATCGGCACGGAATTCCAGTTTACCGGCTTTGAACTCGTTAATCGCTTGGGCGAGGTCAAATGTAACGGTGCCGCCTTTGGGAGAAGGCATCAGACCCCGTGGTCCGAGCAACTTCCCGAGTTTTGCCACCTGCGGCATCATATCCGGCGTTGCAATCAGCTTATCGAAATCCATCCGGCCTTGTTGGATTTCGTTAATCAGGTCTTCCGATCCTACCACATCGGCACCGCCGCTGGTGGCTTCCGTCACTTTTTCGCCTCGTGCGATAACAGCCACCCGCACTTCCTGGCCGGTGCCTTTCGGCAGAACCACCGTGGTCCGAAGCTGTTGGTCGGTGTACTTGGGATCGATCCCCAACCGAATGTGGGCTTCGGCGGATTCGGGAAATTTAGCTGTGGCGGTTTCTTTGAGAAGTTTAATCGCCTCTAGTGGTTCGTAGGGTCGCTCTTCGACCTTTTTTCTCAGTTCTTGTAATCTACGGGAGATTTTTTTTGGCATTGGTTTCTCCTGGGGTCGTTAGCGAGGCATATCCTCTGCCCCTTGAATGGGTCAAGTGGATGAGATTTGCGATCGCAGATGTTTTTCCATTGCGAAGCGATCGAATCTCAACTCAAGTGCAATAGGCGATCGCCTAGTCTGCGATCTTCACGCCCATATTGCGGGCCGTTCCTTCCACAATTCGCATTGCCGCCTCAATGTCGTTGGCATTGAGATCCGGCATTTTGGTTTCAGCGATTTCCTGAAGTTGAGCGCGGGTAATTTGCCCCACCTGATTGCGGTTCGGTTCGCCCGAACCTTTGTCAATTCCTGCGGCTTTTTTAATCAACACCGAGGCGGGAGGGGTTTTGAGAATGAAGGTAAAACTTCGGTCTTCATAGACGGAAATTTCTACCGGAATCACTAAACCAGCTTGGTCAGCGGTTTTGGCGTTATATTCTTTACAGAACATCATAATGTTCACGCCATGCTGACCGAGTGCCGGTCCGATCGGGGGTGCTGGGTTGGCTTTGCCCGCATTAATCGCCAACTTGATCACCGCAACTACTTTTTTTGCCATTTATTGTGTTAGCTGCTTCAACTGAGTTTGCGAACTTGATTGAATTCCAGTTCTACTGGCGTATCTCGTCCGAAAATAGACAAAAGCGCCTTGAGTTTACTGCGCTCTGGGCTGACTTCAATCACTTCGCCGTCAAAATCTTTGAACGGGCCGGATGTCACCTCAATTTTTTCTCCCGGTGCCAAGTGGGTTTTCACCACTGGCTCCGCTTCTTCCCGCTGCCTGAATATCCGTTCGACTTCCGAATAACTCAACGGCAGAGGTTTGACGTGTCCGCGTCCTCGTCCATAACGGCGTTTTTGTTCTGACCCCACAAAGTTAATCACATGAGGGGTATTTTTGACAACCTGCCAACTCTCATCATCCATTGCCATTTGGATGAGCACGTATCCAGGGAAAATCTTTTCATCCGTTTGATGCCTGCTGCCGTCTTTGCGAATTTTCACCGCAGAAGCCTGGGGAATTTCGATTTGCAAAATCCGGTCAGCAACATCCAGGGTTTGAATCCGCTGTTCTAAGGTCGCTTTCACCCGCTTTTCACAGCCGGAAGCCACCTGAACCGCATACCAGCGAGGTTTCGCCGGTTTTGATTCTCCTGAATCTTCTGAGTCTGACGGTTGAGATTTCTCTCTTGCGTCGTCCGATGCAAAAGTCATCCGAACACCTGTGTAGCTGCCCAACCAAAAAATTTATCGACCAAGTAAATTAAGCCGGCAAAGAGAGTCACCATCGAAAGTACGGCTAGCGATTCACTAATTAGCTGCTGCCGAGAAGGCCAAACGACCTTAGCCAGTTCTTCTTTTGTTTCCTGTAAAAACTTGGCGGGACTGAAACCGCTATCCGTTTGCTTCATTTCTGCTTCGTTTTTTTTGGCCACAATCGCTCTTTACTCCCCTAACTGTTCTCAACATTAGGCAGTTCTTTTTTGACAACAGCTAACTGTAGCGCCGTTCTATCCGCCAATCTACATCTTTTGGCGTCACTCGCCGCCCAGCTTAACTTGTATCTTGCTTTATCAATACTGTTTGAACCACCCAGACAATAATTCTACCCGAAAGTTACTCGATCGAGCGCTGAATTCACAGCATCAATACTTTCGGGTAGATGTTTTGGGAAGATGGTTCAGCGCGCCCTGGAGGACTTGAACCCCCGACATCAGGTTTTGGAGACCTGCGTTCTACCAACTGAACTAAGAGCGCACGGGCTGAATCACGCGCTTTTGCGACTCACCCTTTAGTATTGTAAGGCTTCCCTTGGCTTGGTGTCAACCCCCAGGATGCTTTTTTTTCAAATTAAATTTAAAGCGGACGGTCAAACCGTTGTTTGAGGCGGGTTGCCTTACCGACGCGATCGCGCAGATAGTACAGTTTGGCGCGCCGTGCTTTCCCGCGTCGAATCACTTTGATGCTCTCGATCCGAGGCGAGTGCAGCAGAAAGACCCGTTCCACGCCGACGCCTTGGAAAATCCGGCGCACGGTAATCGTGGCGTTAATCCCGCCATTTCGCATGGCAATCACGGTGCCTTCGTAGGGCTGGGTTCTTTCTTTGCCTCCTTCTCTAATTCTGACCCCGACTCTTACGGTGTCCCCTACATAGAGGGTAGGCAGATCGGATTTGAGTTGCTCCGCTTCAATCGAACGGATAATTTCGCTGGCGTGCATATCGGCTTTCCGTAGAAACTCACGAACTTTAACTATAGCGCGTCAGCCTCCCCCCCGTCTAGACTTTTTGCGGGAGTTTTGCGATTTGGCCGCTCCGCCTCCCGACCACAAGGAGCAAAAGCCTCTAGCCAAGCAGAATCCAGCTATTGCCCACCCACCATCCAATTTTCCCTTAATGCATGGTGTAACTGCGGCAAAATCGGCCAAAAATCATCCAATCCCTTGCCAATTGCGGCCTGCTGCCGCCAAAACGGGTAAAATTTCCTAGATCGAAAGCCTCCTGCCGCAATTCCTATGTTAAAATTTACTAACAGAATAGAGTTTCGCCTGAGAGGTAGCATCCAAAACGTTGGAACTGCTTGCGGGAACCGGATACCCTTGGCGTGGACTGTGGTATCTGGATATGCAATTGAAACGGAAACGGCATTGGGATCCGGCGCTTTCATCCTGGACGGATCGATGCGAAGCGCCGAGTACGAGCCGATCGACCTGTTCGTGGAGGCGGGCGAGTGGGTTTCGGATGGAATCTTGCGCTCAAAACGCCCAAGGTCTTGATTCAGGACGTCTGCCTGGGTCGATCGCTCGCAAACCCTAAAGAAATTTTGAAAATAAAACGCCATCCATCGGCGTTGCTACAAAAGCTGGATGTCTGGCTGTGGGGTCTGGATGAATTCAAGGTAACTCGCCTGAGAAATGGCACTGACTTGGTTTCACAGACAAACCCCTATTGAGGAGGCAACTGCGCTGAACTTGTGAAGCGACAGAAGGGTTGAACTCCTAGAGGGGTAGTCTTTGCGATGGGCGATCGCGGCAGAGATCGCCCGAGACACTCCCCACAGCCGCCTCTAAATTTCGCAATTGCAGATTGCATGTGCCCTTGAGGAGATTTCCTCAAAGGCATCTTTTGCCTATATTTAAACGTTTCGGAGTGTCAAAATGTCTCAACCGATCGGTCACAAGATCCACCCAACCCCCATTTCGGCTCAGGTGAGCGTTGTGGATTTGATTGATGGATACTTCACCGCCTACAACTCAGCGCGGTTGCGAGAAATCTGTCATTTGCTCAGCCAAAAAGTCATGCGCCCAGAAGTCACCGTGGGGCTGAGCCTCACCGGTGCGATGACCCCCACGGGGTTAGGCATGTCCGCGATCGCGCCGATGATGCGCGAAGGCTTTATCGACTACATCATCAGCACCGGTGCCAATCTCTACCACGATATTCATTACGGACTCGGACTCAACCTATACGCCGCCAACCCCTTTCTCGATGATGTGAAGCTGCGCGAAGAGGGGCAGGTGCGAATTTACGACATCATTTTCGATTACGACGTCTTGCTCGAAACCGACGCCTTCATCCGCCAAATTTTGCTTTCCGATGCCTTTCAAAAGCGGATGGGCACCGCCGAGTTTCACCATCTGCTCGGAAAATACATCTGGGAAATCGAGCAACAGCGCGGGGCGGAACATTCCTGCTTGCTCGCCACCGCCTATGAATGTGGGGTGCCGCTCTATACCTCTTCTCCGGGGGATAGTTCCATTGGGATGAACGTCGCCGCGATCGCCCTAGAAGAATCCAAACTGGTCATCGACCCCTCGATTGACGTGAACGAAACCGCCGCGATCGCCTATGCGGCCCGCGACAGCGCGTCCGACATTCCGGGCAAAAGTGCGGCGATCATCCTCGGCGGTGGCTCCCCGAAAAACTTCCTCCTGCAAACCCAGCCACACATTCACGAAGTCTTGGGTTTAGAAGAACGCGGACATGACTACTTCATCCAAATTACCGACGCCCGCCCGGATACTGGCGGGTTATCCGGTGCCACCCCCAGCGAAGCGGTGAGCTGGGGCAAAGTGGATCCCCACGAGCTGCCCAGTACCATCGTGTGCTACACCGACAGCACGATCGCCTTGCCGATTATCGCCGCTTATGTAATGAACCAGTGCCCCGCGCGTCCCCTGAAACGGCTTTACGATCGCCGTCAGGAAATGCTGACCAAATTACAGTTAGACTACCAACTCGCCCAAGCTAACAGCGGCGATCGCTCCGAGGCGAGTTCGGAAACGAGAAGCGCGCCGATCGCCACCTATCCGTGCGGAACCCCGATTCGCAACCCGCATGGCTAGCGCCTCGGTTCGGTAACGTTTAGAAACCGGGGAACGTTCAGCCAATCTGATGCCCGCGTCTTTTCCTCCCCGGGAAAAATTCCACCGCCAAACCTCCGGGTTCCCGCCACCCGGAGGTTTTCTGTTGTCCCCGCCGCGCCCAGGGAGTTTGACGGCAAATACACCCCCTCCATTTCGGTTTGCCGTCGGATGTACGCCCCGGCATTAACGTACATTTGATGAGATGAGAAAAACGCCCCACCGGGCGGCAAAAATTCCCAATCGGCGGCAAATACAACCCCCGAGTTCCGGTTTGCCACCATAATTTTCCAGACAAAGTTTGCCACCATTAAATTGAGGCGATCGAACAGCTCGATCGACACCAGGCAGTTTTCTCATGCGACGGCAACTACAACAACCCAGTTACGGTTTGCCACCATCAGTCAACCGGAGAAATCGCCTAAATTATAAATAGTCAAAACCGGAAAAACGAAACTAGGCTAACCCCACAGAACACTCCATCAAAAACACAAAACTAACCGCTTGTTATTGAAGGGTTTAGCATCAAAATTTCCAGTTAGACTTCACATTTGGTTGACTTGACCCACTGATTGAAAACCCAACAGAGTTTAGGGAGGAAACCCAATGAGAACGGCGATAGTTTTTGACCCCTTACGTGAGATAGAACAATGGCAGCGTCAAATGGAAAGCCGGTGGGAGGATTCAACCCAGGCGCGCCAGCCAATTTCCCACACTTATGCACAACCCAGAGACAGAGCGTGGAGACCGGCGATGGAATTTTGCGATCGCCCCGGGGAATTTCTCCTGCGCGTAGAACTCCCCGGAATAGAAAAGAAAGAACTCGACGTGCAAGTTAGCCGCACCAGAGTAGCGATCGCGGGACAACGGGATCCGAACCCAGAGCGCGCAGAACGATGCAACGTTCGATCCGAACTGCGCTACGGCAAATTCCATCGCGTGGTCGAGCTTCCCAAACCGGTGGTGAGCGATCGCGTCACCGCCGAATTGAAAAACGGCATTCTCACCTTAACCTTACCCAAATTAGAAGCGCAACAACCCAAAGTAGTAAAAGTCCAGGTTGCGGGAGCAGACAGCACACCGTCTCGAGAGACCCCGGTGGTGGATGCGACCCCGAAAGTGGAGCCGACGCCCGCACCGGAACCGGAAAACACCCCGGATCTGGAAGTAACAGAAGATTTGTGGGCCACCCCGGCATAGACCGCGATCGTCCGGAACGCATGTAGGCGGGAACGTCGCTCAGTGCAGACCACAGGGAGGGGCGAAATGGCCGGCGTAGGGGTTTCCTCCCGTGCTCTGTGCCCCCCACTGATAAGCCAATCGCGGTCATTTCTGGGCAAACCGTCCCTGTGGATGTTCGGTAAACACTCCTTCATCACAGAGCCGCCCGCCCACACTATAGAGATCGGTAGCCGTAAAAAATATTGAAGCTGGATCTACTGCATTCATGCAGTTGCGGGATAACCCAAAATAACCCGACCAAAACAAACCGAAAACCTTTCATTGTAGTAAATTGGAGCTAGAACAACCTTATGGGCAAAGTAGTTGGAATTGACTTAGGAACCACAAACTCTTGCGTTGCAGTTATGGAAGGGGGTAAACCCACCGTGATTGCCAATGCAGAAGGGTTTCGCACCACTCCCTCCGTAGTCGCCTACGCGAAAAATGGCGACCAATTGGTGGGACAAATCGCCAAGCGTCAAGCGGTGATGAACCCGGACAACACCTTTTATTCCGTGAAGCGGTTCATCGGACGTCGGGAAGACGAAGTAACTCACGAAACCACCGAAGTTTCCTACAAAGTCCTCAACGTTAACGGCAACGTCAAGCTAGACTGCCCCTCGCGCAGCAAGCAATTTGCCCCCGAAGAAATTTCCGCGCAAGTGCTGCGGAAACTGGTGGATGACGCCAGCACCTACCTGGGTGAAAAAGTCACTCAAGCCGTGATTACCGTTCCGGCTTACTTCAACGACTCGCAACGTCAAGCCACGAAAGACGCCGGGAAAATTGCGGGCATCGAAGTGCTGCGGATTATCAACGAACCGACAGCCGCTTCTCTGGCATATGGATTAGACAAGAAGAGCAACGAAACCATCTTGGTATTTGACTTAGGTGGCGGTACCTTTGACGTGTCTATCCTGGAAGTGGGCGACGGCGTGTTTGAAGTGCTCGCCACCTCTGGAGATACCCACTTGGGTGGGGATGACTTCGATAAGAAAATTGTGGATTACCTCGCCGAGGAATTCAAGAAAGCAGAAGGCATCGACCTGCGCAAAGATAAGCAAGCCTTACAAAGGTTGACCGAAGCGGCGGAAAAAGCCAAAATCGAGCTGTCTAGCGTCACCCAAGCGGAAATTAACCTGCCGTTTATCACCGCGACTCAAGAAGGTCCCAAGCACCTGGATCTGACCTTGACTCGGGCGAAGTTTGAAGAACTGACCGCTGACTTGATCGATCGCAGCCGCATTCCGGTGGAAAACGCCCTGCGCGATGCGAAGTTGGATAAGAGCGCGATCGATGAAGTGGTACTGGTGGGTGGTTCTACCCGGATTCCCGCTGTGAAAGATTTGGTGAAGCGGGTTCTGGGTAAAGACCCCAACCAAACCGTGAACCCGGATGAAGTGGTAGCCATTGGTGCCGCAATTCAAGCCGGTGTGCTGGCGGGTGAAGTGAAGGATATCCTGCTGCTTGACGTTACGCCCCTATCTCTGGGTGTGGAAACCCTCGGTGGCGTAATGACCAAGATTATCCCGCGCAACACCACGATTCCGACGAAGAAATCGGAAGTGTTCTCTACCGCTGTGGATGGTCAGACGAATGTGGAAATCCACGTTCTGCAAGGTGAGCGGGAAATGTCGAGCGATAACAAGAGCTTGGGAACTTTCCGTCTCGATGGCATTCCTCCCGCACCCCGTGGTGTGCCGCAAATTGAAGTAACCTTCGATATTGATGCAAATGGTATCCTGAATGTCCACGCGAAGGATAAGGGTACGGGTAAAGAACAGTCGATCAGTATCACTGGTGCTTCTACGCTTCCGAGCGATGAAGTCGATCGCATGGTGAAGGACGCGCAAGCCAATGCAGAGCAAGATAAGGAACGCCGCGAGAAAATCGATGTGAAGAACCAAGCGGATTCCTTGGCTTACCAAGCTGAGAAGCAAATGTCTGAGCTGGGCGATAAGGTGCCGGCTGATGAGAAGACGAAGGTGGAAGGCTTGATTTCTGACCTGCGCGAGGCGATTAATCAGGACGATTTGGATCGCATGAAGACCGTGATGAGCGATCTGCAACAAACCCTGTACACGATCGGCAGCAATATCTACCAAGAATCTGGTGGTGCTGAAGCCGGCGCAGGTGCTGCCCCGGGCGCAGGTGCCCCAGGCGCAGGTGAGGAGCAATCTTCCGGTGGCGGCGGTTCCGATGAAGATGTGATCGACGCTGAGTTCTCGGAAACCAAGTAGTCTGGATAAATTGCAGGTGAGCGATCGCGCCCTTTGATGCCTGTGTCGCTCGCCACTCCCTGAATCGACCCTCATCTCAGAGGCGAAACAGAGGAAAGCTCGCTCTCTCTCGGCGGGCTTTCTCCCATAGTATCCGACTCTAAACCGGATTTGGTACCTTACCAAATCCGGTTTGGTTATATATGTCTGGTTGGTTCTCAAAAAATCTGCCCGATACAGTGTCGGCGAAACGCTTCAAATCAGTTCCCATTCTTCTTTTAATAATGCCAGAAAGGTGGCATAACCGGGAGAAAATCCGGGCGGATCGGGCTTGATATATTCCGGGAATTCTCTGTACGATCGCCACTCGGCATCGCTTTCACGACGCAGATGCAAAGCATCTGTGGTTTTGCCATTGGGTTTCCATGTCATTTGACCTGTTTGTGCCTCTGTCATCGTTAGTTCCTCACGCTCGATTTTCGGTTTTTATGGTGACGGGTTTACAGGTTTTGGGGAAAACGCTGCTGCAATTGTCTGGGGGTTCCGAATGCGCCACACCGCTATAGTCTGCCTACCCTAACTCATTGTTTTACAGCTCTTTTTCCGGACAGCATCTTACACAACTTTCCATTGCTGTCTCAGTAAAGAGACGAAGGTCTTATATCCTTGGGAATTGCCTGGGGAGTCGGGAATGACATACTGGGGAAATTCTTTGTAAGAGCGCCAGCGATCGTGGGGGGAGAGCCGCAAATACAAGGTTCGCCCCATTACTCCATCGGGTTTCCAAGTCATCTCTCCTCGGATAGATTCTCTCATCGTTATTCCTCCTTATTCCATCAATGATTTTTGCCCACAAAGATAGTTTATTATGACAAACTCTGGGGAAACCGTTCGTTACCGGTGATACGAGACAACAATTAAGAGCGGAAAAAATGACACCAAAAAGGTTTGAGGGAACAGACAGATTCCCTTGACCTCGGGTTTCCCACTCCGGCTAAGCTGGCGCGTCATTGGCACGGGAAAGCGTGGGAATTCCTTCGGCACCGAGAGGCTTGCACTCCGGAAAAAATTGCTAAATTTTGTTAAAAATCGAGCGGTTTCTATCTTTGGGTAGAGGAATTGGGGAGCGATCGCGCGCGACAATGAAGCATTAAAGTCAATTTAGCACGGATAATGTAGCAAAACTATGACCTATCCACCTCCACCTTGGAACCTGAGCGGACATGCCGTACAAACCCTCCATCTCATCGATACCCATCGGGTGCGATCGCGCGTACCCGCTACCCTGGACATTGTGGAAATTTGGCCGGGTAAAACCGTAGGTGGGGTGTACCTCGCCGAATATGGAGGGGACTCGATATTGCAGTACAACGAGTTAATCGTGTTGGGGGCAATCGTTCGCTATGGCATAGAAGTGGGCAGTTGGATTTCTCACATTTATGTGGATAATCCGGATTCCGTAGAGGGGGGTCGCGGCATCTGGGGTTTGCCGAAAGAAATGGCAGAATTTACTTGGGAGAAGGGAACTCGCGATCGCGTGAGGGTTTCGCAAGGCGATCGGCACTTGTGCAGTCTCGACTACAACCCCAATACTTTCCGCCTACCCCTGCCATTTTCGATCCCAAATTTCAGTCTGTTAGAATCCGAATTACTGTTATTTCCCGGTAAGTTTAAATCGAACCTCGGTTTGGTAGATGCTACATTGCAGGTGCCGCCAGAAAGCCCGTTTTCTGAGTTAAAGTTAGAACAACCGGGCTTTAGCCTTTCTTGTGAAGATTTACACTTGCTAGCGGGTCAGCCGAAAGTGGTGGGAGAAGTGGTCAGAGAGCGAATTTTTTCTCATCAATAATTCCGAGGGCGCAAATTGCATTGGCAAGAGTTAACGGAATGGGCAGTAAATATCTTTGGGAAGCAAAGGGAGGCGATCGCCGATTTAAACCCCTATGGTGCAGAGACGCGCCTCAATTTAACCCAAGCCAATTTGCCATTAAACGGGGCTTGCAGTTGGATGCCAAGCTGATAGCTAACCGCGATGATAGCAAATCTATGCGGGCAGTCAATCCTCCCATCGAACGATAGAGAACTATTGATAATTCCCCTAATTTTAGCCGATAAAGAACACCGGTATTTATAAGTAAAGCGCCGGGAAGCGAGGGAGAAAAACACCCCCTTGTCTAGGAGATGAGAAAGGCAGAGCAAAGCAGCGCCGCAGTCTGCGGAAGGGGAGGAAAGGGACTGGGAGGAAGAAGAGTAACCCAGACGGCGGATGGGGGCGGAAATGACAGTGATTAGTGGGAGAGTTGGGGGAGAGGGTCGGGAAAGGGAAAGGAGTGGCGTAATGTGGTAGTTAACCGAGCGCGATCGCGTACACTAAATTTTGAGATAATTGTCACCCTGTCTGTAAATAAGGAAAAAGCGATGCGACTGTCACAAATGCTGTTTGTCACCCTGCGAGAAGATCCGGCGGAAGCGGAGATACCCAGTCATAAGCTGTTACTGCGCGCCGGTTACATCCGTCGTATCGCCAGCGGGGTTTATGCCTACTTGCCATTGATGTGGCGGGTGCTCAAGAAAGTCTCGCAAATCGTGCGCGAGGAAATGGACGCCACGGGTGCCCAAGAGTGCATGTTGCCACAATTGCAACCCTCGGAGTTATGGCAAGAGTCCGGGCGCTGGGATACCTACACGAAAGCGGAAGGGATTATGTTTGCCCTCAGCGATCGCCAACAGCGACAGATGGGTCTCGGACCGACCCATGAAGAGGTGATTACCACTCTCTCGCGGGAGACGATCCGCTCTTACCGTCAATTGCCTTTGCATCTGTACCAAATTCAAACCAAATTCCGCGATGAAATTCGCCCGCGCTTTGGACTCATGCGCGGACGAGAATTTATTATGAAGGATGGTTACTCCTTCCATCCCCACGAGGAAAGCTTGCAAAAAACCTATGACGAGATGGACCGCGCCTATCGCAATATGCTGCGGCGTTGTGGGTTAGAATTTAGAGCGGTAGAGGCAGATTCCGGGGCGATCGGCGGTGCAGCATCTCAGGAATTTATGATATTGGCGGAAGCGGGTGAAGATGAAGTGCTTTACACTGAAGATGGCCAATATGCAGCGAATGTAGAAAAAGCCGTTTCGTTACCGCCGGATGCAGAACCTTCGGCATTTTCGGAATACGAAAAACGGGAAACGCCGAATACGGAAACCATCGAAAATCTCTGCCAATACTTGCACTGTTCGCCGACTCAAGTGGTGAAAAACCTGCTTTATCGTGCGGTTTACGATACTGGTAAAGTGGTGCTGGTGCTGGTGAGCATTCGCGGCGATCGCGATGTCAATCAGGTGAAGCTGCAAAACGAACTGACCGGATTAGCCACCGCTTTCGATGCCACAGCGGTGATTTCCCTCGATGTTCCTTCGGCAGAAATGCAGCAAAAATTAACCAAACAGCCCCTACCTTTGGGGTATATCGGTCCGGATTTGCTCGACGATTATATTGCATCGGCAGAAAATTTGCAACCGGAGTTTTTGCGATTGGCCGATCGCACGGTGGTGGAGTTAAAAAATTTCGTCACTGGGGCGAATGAAATTGGCTATCACGTGGTGGGTGCGAATTGGGGCGAACACTTTAAACTCAGCGATCGCGTGGTGGATCTGCAAAAAGCTCAAGCGGGCGATCGCGCGGTTCACGACCCGACTCAACGCCTGCAAACCGCTCGAGGTATCGAAGTCGGCCATATTTTCCAACTCGGTACCAAATATTCTCGCGCGATGGGCGCGACTTACACCAACGAACAAGGAGAAGAATTACCCCTTGTCATGGGATGTTATGGAATCGGCGTGTCTCGCTTAGCTCAAGCGGCGGTGGAGCAATCTTACGATAAAGATGGCATCATTTGGCCCGTGGCGATCGCTCCCTATCACGCCATTATCACTATTCCCAAAATGTCGGACAAACAACAAGTGGAAGTGGCGGAAAATCTTTACCGTCAGCTCAATGAAATGGGCATCGAAACCCTGTTGGATGACCGAGAAGAACGCGCCGGAGTGAAGTTTAAAGATGCCGATTTGATTGGCATTCCCTATCGAATTGTCCCCGGGCGATCGCTGAAAGAAGGTAAAGTGGAACTGGTAGACCGCGCCACGAAAAAATCCCAAAATCTGGCGATCGATGAAGTTCCTTCTACCTTAAAACAGTGGATAGAATGGGTTACTAACAAATAACCCCTCCCCATCCAAACCGGCCCGCACCCTTCTCGGGGCGGGCTATACAATAGTCATTGGTCATTGGTCACTGGTCATTGGTCATTGGTCACTGGTCACTGGTCATTGGTCATTGGTCATTGGTCACTGGTCACTGGTCATTGGTATGCCACAAAGGACAAATGACAAATGACAAAGGACAAAGGACAAAGGACAAATGACAAATGACAAAGGACAAATGACAAATGACAAAGGACAAATGATAAATGGAATTTCTCACGTATTTTCTTTCCAGTCTGCTAACCTTGATTTCGCCTGGGGGAGTCGCTTTAGATACGGTGGCGGAAAATAATCTGCGCGATCGCCTGTATGAGGCGGAACAGTTGCAAGTCCGCATCGATAACACTCCCAGCTATCAACTGGTGCGCGGGGAAGTCGATCGCCTGCGAATTGCGGGGAGAGGCTTATATCTGATGCCCGAGGTGCGGCTGGATACCCTGGAAGTGGAAACCGATCGGATTGCGGTGAATCCCGGTGGCTTGGAGCTCGCCAGAGAGGAACCGCAGGCGGCGTTGCAGGAACCGCTACAGGCGGGGGTGCGGGCGATTCTCACCGAGGCAGATATCAATCGTGCTTTGCGATCGCCCCAGGTGTACAATGACTTGCAAAGTCTGGCATTAGAGTTGTTTGATTCCCTCCTCCTGCAACAACTCGCCTATCGCTATCGCTTAGTCGATCCGCAAGTGGAATTGCTCGGCGATCGCCGGGTGAGATTCCAGACGCAAATTGCGGAACGGGGGTATTCCGATCGCCTAACCCTGACGGTAGAAACCGGGGTGAAGGTGGTAGAAGGGCGACAGTTGCAGTTGGTCGATCCAGCGGTACGGATTAACGATAAACCTGCCCCTTGGCAGCTAGTGAGAGGCTTAACTGCACTGGCGAGGGAGTTTAATCTGGCAAGATTGGAACCCTTGGGGGTGCGATCGCGAGTTTTGCACTTCCACCTGACTCCGGAAGCCGTGGAAATGGCGCTTTTTGTGCGAATCGAATCGCGATCGGGCACAGCAGGAGAGGTGAGAGATTGAAAGACCACCTCAGCAAGCCAAGGGAACCTACGGGGACTAATGCGGTGGGTCAACCCAGCCTATCATTGTTCCGGAGAGGAGATTATCGGGGGCTGGTGGGAACCTGGAGGGGTTTACCGTTGGTGTCATACACCAGGATATCCCACTGACCGTTGGCGCTCGATTCAAAGGCGACGGTAGTGCCATCGGCGCTAATAGTCGGGTTGCGGACTTGCGCTTGCAGGTTATCGGTGAGGTTTCGCAGTTGGCGGGTTTCGCGGTTGTAAAGGTAGATATCGGTTTCACCGTTTTGAGTGCCGGTAAAGACGATATAGCGTCCGTCTTGGGAGATAGCGGGATGTGAGGCGATCGCATCCAATCGATTTAAGCCGGGAATATCCACCAAGCGGCGATTTTTGCCATCAAACAAATACACGTCCTGACGCCCTTGGCGATCGGAGACAAACACCACATAGCGTCCGGCAATATGAGGGGTTAATTCATCTGCGGGACTGTTTAAACTGCGACCTCCGGGATCGAAAGGAAAATTCATCAAGCGGGGATAGTTGGTGCAGCCACAGAGCAGACTCACCAGAGAAATTATCGGAATAAATCGCGATCGCTTCACGGTATTATCGAGCAGAAAAGAGCAAGAAAAGCAAACTTATCGAAGATTTTAAGGAGCCAAAAAAGAAGGGGTACCCGGGACGCCATCGAGGCGGTCTAATTCGATATTTGGTCCTCGGTCGAGGACTTCAATATCCCACTGACCGCGATTGCCACTTTCAAAGACCACATAACGACCGTCGGGGCTAATTTGGGGATTTCGCAACCAGCCTTGATAAGCTTGGTAAAGAACCTGGGAACCGCGCGTGATGCGATCGTAGATCGCCAAAGCGGGTCGCCCTTGGTTGGCACTGAGGTAGACGATATAGCGGGCGGTATTGCTGACGCTGGGACTTTCGGCGATCGCCTCGGTGCGATTCAAGCGGGGTAACTCCACAAACTGTCGCTGCTGCATATCGTACAGCCAAATATTGCGGCTGCCATTGCGATTGGACACAAATGCCAGAAAGCGACCATTTGCACTCAACGCCGGCTGTTCGTCGGTGTAGCGACTGTTAATCGAAGCCGGGCCGAGGGGAACCGTGGTGGGGGTACAAGCCACCAAGATGCTGCCCAGAGTTAAGCCAAAGCCCAGGGCCATCCACTGGCGAATGAACCTCAAGGGAGGGAATCGGTTCGGCGTAGGGTTGCTTGCTTGTCCGCTGTGGAGCGCCATACCATAAAACCGTAAATTTGTCAATCATAAATCAGAAATTTTTTTTGAGTGGCAACTGCCCTCTCGATGCTGATGGCGGGGGGAATAAAGGAGAGACGCGGTTTGCATCGCGTCTCTACAAGAACTCGCCCCTACACAGACCCTTGTTCGGCGAGGGGGGAAGCCGGACCTAAGGGCGATCGCGTCAATTGCGAGGCCCTCGGGTTGCATCCCGCTTTAATAAGTATCGTCGAAATGGCCGCTATTATCTTGTTCTTCCTCATCATTATCATTATGATTCGAGGAATCGAGGGGTTGATAATCCACATAATCCGTCGGGGTAGGTTCTTCTTCTTCTTCCGGACGGGGCCGACGGCGAGGCTGTTCTTCTGGCGGTCGCGGTCTGCTGGAAGCTCTCGATCCGCTGGGCGGTCGGCGAACGGTGCGAGAGGAACTGCGACGCGGGGGTCTTTCCTCAGTATCCACCGATGCGTCCCATTCATCATATTGACTGCTGCGCGAGGGGCGTTCCGGCGATCGCGGACGGCGCACCCGGGTACTGCTGCTTCTCGAGGGACTACTGCGGCGAGAAGGGGGACGTCTTGGGGTTGGCGCTTCATCGCCATAATAAGGATTGCGTCCCGATCGCGGATCTTGCCGTCCGGTGATGCGGCGTCTGAGTGCGCTTTCGTCATAGGGTTCGATTTCATCGAGTTCCGCATCCACGCGATACACGTTGCTCACCGGGCGTTCTTCATCCACAATTTTAGCCGACTGCCGTTTGGCCTGGGCCGTGGTTACGCCGCGCAACCGAATATTATCAAACGCAAAATAGATTGCCGATCCTCCCAGGAGAATCTGGCCGAATTGCATAATGGGGTCGAACCGCCATCCATAGAAAAATAGAATTCCGCCGCAGAGCAACCCGACTGCTGCAAAAAACAGATCCGTATCCCGGGACAATTCGGGACGCCAAGACCTGATCGCATACAGCATCGCTCCGCCGATCGCGATCGCGATTCCCACTATACTCGCTAAATTGAGACTAAAATTAACCATCGCCTCTCTCCTTTTCCTGTACTATGTTAGCGAGTATCCACCTCAAGCTGACAAGGAGCTTTCTTAACTCAACCCGCAGACACCCTGTGTGCCTCAATTCCGGGGTTTCCCGACCCCGAGGGTGAAAACCCCTCGACACCCGAACCAATGTGGTTGTGGGTGGAGTTGGTCGGTCTGGGGTCGCTTAGGGGATTGAGCGATTTCGCCACCCGTCGGCCCCAATGGCACAGTTTCCAAGTCTTGCTTTTTCATAAAATTTTCCGCTAACGAGAAAACCTCAGCTAAAGGCCTCGGGCGACCCCCATGTGGGGCACCCCGTCGCTTTAGCTGAGGCTT
Source organism: Phormidium sp. CCY1219 (assembly GCF_035615515.1). Lineage (GTDB taxonomy): Bacteria > Cyanobacteriota > Cyanobacteriia > Cyanobacteriales > Laspinemataceae > CCY1219. Next base: position 20,379 of record NZ_JAJENT010000791.1, on the reverse strand, counting down.
CCGGTTGTTTCGTCTCGGTTAAGAACGACGCACTTTATCTTTCTGGCTGATGAAGATCAAGGCACCGGTGATGGGGATGACCACGATGATAGCGCCCCAAAACAGGCTCCAAAAAAAGTTGGCGAGAGATGGCGTCATAGCTGCTGGTTCCTTATAACAGAATTTACATTATCTTAATTTTATTAAACCTTTACCTGGTTGAGAAGTCTAGTGTTTTCGCGGCAAAATGAATCCGAGGCTGGGGAAAAGCGCAGTGGGCTGGGGGAAAGCGGATTTAAGGTAGGAAGCGGACAGGGGCGCGATCGCCCATTTCAGGGAGTTGGGGGAGAAAAATCCACCTGGGGCGATGGGCGGCGGGAGATTGAAATAAAATAGAAACTGCCGTTCGTAACAAAACGTTAAGTTTTGCTCATTATGACACCTGTAGCGATCGCCGCTTGGATCCTCGGACCGGTCTTAGTCGTGATGACGTTATTGTTTATCTTCCGCATCATCCTGACCTGGTATCCCCAAGTGGAACTGACTAAATTTCCCTGGAATCTGGTCGCCGTTCCCACGGAACCGTTTTTGGCACCCACCCGCCACATCGTCCCCCCCATCGGCGGCGTAGACATTACCCCGATTATCTGGGTGGGCATTGTCAGTTTGGTGCGCGAAATCCTCCTGGGTCAGCAAGGATTGTTGACCATGATGATGCACTAACACCGCCTACAGGGGAAACATGGCCCGGTCAATTTCCCCGGTTTAACGGCGGATTTATTCCGATTTGGCCATTAACTGTTCCACGAAGTTGGTGTAAACGTCACCCTTGACGAAGTGGGGAGTTTCGAGGATTTTTTGATGGAAGCCAATGGTGGTGGGTACGCCGGTGATGGCACATTCGCGCAGTGCCCGTTTCATGCGCTTGATTGCGGCGGCGCGATCGCTTCCCCAAACGATTAGCTTGCCGATTAAAGAGTCGTAATAGGGGGGAATTTCGTAGTCGGTGTACACGTGGGAATCCATCCGCACCCCAGGACCGCCCGGGGGCAAGAAGGCGGTAATCCGTCCCGGACCGGGGCGAAAATTGCGATCGGGGTCTTCCGCATTGATCCGACATTCGATCGCGTGACCGCGCAGTTGCACTTGCCCTTGGGTGAGGCTGAGTTTTTCCCCCTGAGCGACGCGAAGCTGTTCGGCGATCAGATCCAAGCCAGTAACCATTTCCGTCACCGGGTGTTCCACTTGAATCCGGGTGTTCATTTCCATGAAATAAAAATTCCCGTCGCGATCGAGGAGGAATTCCACCGTACCCGCCCCGGCGTAGTTAATCGATCGCGCGGCTTTCACCGCCGCCTGACCCATTTTTTGGCGCAATTTCGGCGTCAGGGCAGGACTGGGGGCTTCTTCGAGCAGTTTTTGGTGGCGGCGCTGAATCGAGCATTCCCGTTCCCCGAGGTGGATGACATTGCCGTAATTATCGGCCATAATTTGGAACTCGATGTGGCGCGGGCGTTCGATAAATTTTTCCAAATAAACCCCGGGATTGCCAAATGCGGCTTCCGCTTCTCCCTGGGCGGCGGCGAACAGTTTGGGTAGTTCGCTTTCGCTGCGAACTAGGCGCATTCCGCGTCCCCCTCCCCCTGCAGTGGCTTTGATGATGACCGGATAGCCGATTTTGTTGGCGATCGCCCGCGCTTCGCTTTCGTGGGTAATTAATCCGTGACTGCCCGGAACTGTGGGAACTCCCGCCCGTTGCATGGTCTCCTTCGCCGTGGATTTATCCCCCATCGCCCGAATCGCTTCTGGGGTCGGCCCGATAAAGCTGATTTGATGGTCGGCGCAGATTTCCGCAAACCGCGCATTTTCCGCCAGAAATCCATACCCGGGGTGAATGGCGGTGGCATTCAGGGTCAGGGCCGCTGAAATAATATTCGGAATGTTGAGATAGCTTTTGGCACTCGGGGCCTCGCCGATGCACACTACTTCATCCGCCAGTTGCACGTGCAGGGCGTGGCGGTCTATGGTCGAGTGAACCGCAACAGTGGCAATCCCCATCTCCTCGCAGGTACGGAGAATCCGAAGGGCGATTTCGCCTCGATTGGCAATCAGAATTTTGGAGAATTGCATAGGGCCTGCTGTTGCTTAAACTCGTAAAATCACTATTTTTATGAGCGCCGAATCCCCGAGGGGTTCCGCTTTCAGTGGCATTGAGATGTCCGACTCATCATCCTATCATGTCGGAGGTATCACGGGGGGAAAATCTCGATCTCTAACTCCTTAAAATATTGAGTCTGCAGGAGGGTTGAAAAAATTTTTTGCCAAACTCGATCCAAACCGGGAAAAGTATGGTAAACTAATTTCAGATAGGTTAAAATAGTCTATTGCCTGCGGATGTGGCGGAATTGGTATACGCGCACGCTTGAGGGGCGTGTGGCCTAGCCTTGCGAGTTCGAGTCTCGCCATCCGCATTAAAGCAAAAGGGGTGACAGGGATGCTGTCACCCCTTTTGCTTTGGGTTTTTATCGGTTTGACAACCACATTGCGGATTAGACCCTTTGGGGCGATCGCCTAGGAACCAAACAAAGAAAATTTTTCTTGACAAAATACAATCCCTCGGTTAGCTTAGTGAAAAATAAAATACATGGGTTTCCTTTTCCCCATTCTAGCCAAGCAAAAATTTAGGGCAACAGGGGGATTTTCGAGGGGCAACCCCTCGGGTTTTGCTGACGGAGACACCCATGTTTTTATTGTGACAATGCATGGCAATTTGGGGGAAAACTCCGAGAAGATTGCTGGCAAAAAAACGGTTAACTAGGCAAATTGTTCTCCAGGGATAGGAAAAGAATGAAGAAGGTAGAAACCATTAAAATCTGTGACTTAAGAATTCACGAACATCATCTCGAAATTATCTATAGTGCAGACGACTTTAAATTTGCCACAAAAATCTATTATGAAGACCTCTCGTTCTCCATGCTGCAAGAGAGATATTCCCAGGGGGCGATCGCGAAAATAGCAGCCCATATTGCCTTGTTTGAAGGCATGAAACTCTGTTCTCTCTTTCCGAAGTATTACGATGTCTCGGTTATTGCTGAGGGGTTGGCAAAACCAGTGGTAGAACTGTTTGCCAAAATCTATCAAGGAGTGTTCGCCCAACATTGGTATGAGAATCATGTCACCGATTATCTGGGGCCAGAAATTATCTCTCCAGGAACCTTTTTACCCGAAAGCAATCCCATTGCAATTGCGGGGGAGAATCGCACTGTACTGGCGGGTTGTGGAGGTGGCAAAGATAGTATTGTCGCTCTCAAACTATTGCAAGAGGCAAACATTCCTTACGCCTCCATGCAATACTCTCATAGCGTTTATGGCAAATCCGATTTCCAACATCAGTTAATTTCCGGGGTATTAGAATGCGTTAATCCCATCTGCCAACATAAAATCTCGGTTTACGATGACTTTGTGGAAGATCCGTTTTTGAAACTCTATTTTCCAGACAATTCCGGAATTACAGTTCCAGAAACGCCGGTGTCGGTTTTTGAGGCCCTACCGCTCATCCTGCATGGCGGATATCGGTATTTGGCATTAGCTCACGAAAAAAGTGCCAATACGGGGAATTTATTTTGGGATAAATTAGGTCTAGAAGTGAATCATCAATGGGGGAAAGGGTATGAAGCGGAAACCCTGCTGAATAAATTTATTCAAACCTCTCTGGTTGCCGATTTTACTTACTTTGGGATTTTACAGTCGATTTACGATTTTCGGATTTTCAAACATTTCGCTAAATATCCGGAAGTGCTGCCAAAAGTTCATTCCTGCAACATCAAAAAGCCTTGGTGCAAAAAATGTCCTAAGTGTGCCTATGTTTGGCTGGGATTAATGGCTTTTTGCGAGTCGGAAGCAGTGGATGCCGTATTTGGCGAGAATTTATTTGACGATGGGGACTTGTTGCCGATTTTTAGGCAAATGCTGGGGTTAGAAAATCAAACGCCGTTTGAATGTATTGGCGAGATTGGCGAAAGTCGGTTGGCGATGAAAAAGTGTGTGGAGAAAGGGTTGTCGGGTCAAGCGGTAGAACTGTTCAAACGGGAGGTACTATGCGATCGCTCGATTGATTGGCAACAACTGGAACAACAATACGATGGGGTTTACCATACGGAACATGCCATCCCCGATTGGATATTTAGCCAAATTAAGGACAAACTTTAGAGCATCTTCAGTAGCAGTTAGAAACCGGGTTAATTCGCAGACCATTGAGCGACAATCGACAACTTAGCACAAAAACCCGGTTTCTTATTTCCCTCATTTACAAGCACACAAAAGCTCTCGCGCAAGCATGGCGCATCCCTAGGAAGCGGACAGATTTAAGACCTTTTTTACCTGGGTCAAAAACGCCAGGGAATTAAAGTCCACCCGGGGAGTCATCTGCTCGAAAATCGACAACGCCCCGAACGATTCTTCCCCGATAATTTGCTGGTAGGGGTCGAGTTTTAAACTCTGCTGATGTTGTCGTTCAAAGCGGGAAAAATGAAACAGGGTTAAATATTGCAAAATATCCTGTTTTAGCGCAGTATCGTAAATCAAATCTTGGCGAATATCCCGGTCCTCCATCACTCCAGAGTAAAAATTGCCCAGCAGGGTGGAATAGGAAATTACCCCATTATAAAAGCGATCGTCTCCTTGTCCCACAGAAATCCCGTTAAACAAGTTGAAAAAAACCACTGCTTGCTGCTGGGGGTCTTCCGCAAGAGTGGTTAACTCGCGGGTATCTTGCACCACTAAGGAATTGACCCTTGGGTTGTGTAATTTACGCACGTAGTATTTATCGAAAAATATCGGGTAAATTTTGATAGCGTCGTGGTTTTTCATCAAGGTTTCGATGAGGCGGGGGGACATAAAATACAATTCCTCATCGCGATCGCTGCGAGTGATATGCAGAGTGCTGGTATGAGGCGCTTGCGCCACATACAAAAAATGATGGTATCCTTGGCGATACAGTTGACTCACCGTGTCGATTAACACCGCTGGGTGACTGTATAATTGCCGGAGAGAACAATTATCGGAAAATGTCGTCAGTCGTTCTATCTTAATCTCACCGCTGGTAAGGCGCTGCACCCCGATCGCTTCTCCAATAAGCGTGGCGAGGCGCTGATAGCGGTTTTGATTGCTATAGCGCGCATCGCTTTCCCGACTGGATACCACGATAATGGCAAGTTTATCTAACTGTAACGGCGCGGAAGTTTGCTGGAAGCGAAAGCGTTTGGGAAGCACCGAATATAAAGAATTTAACCCATTTTGGACGCGATGTCGGTTGAGACTGCGAATCCGGAATCCTTGGGAACTAGAAAGATATTTGTCGCTCAACAGATGGGAAATGGTTTTCGAGAGATTGGCGATAAATTTTTCGGCGGGAAAGGGATTTTCGTGGGTTCCCTGGTGCAGTCGCAGCATGGGAATAAAGACGTTTTCTGGCGCATATTCTAGCAAAACATGCAGGCACATATAGGCGAGAAGCATCCAGGTGAAGCGATAGATAAACGCTTGGGTGGAATCTAAGTGGTTGGGGTTGAGGCGGGTATTGTTATAGCGAAAGAGTATCAGCTTATTTTGCCTTAAATGGTTGTTGTATGCTTCCATGCAGGGGGCGCTATCCGGAACCCAGGCGATCGCCAGCATTCGCATGCGATCGATATCGTAACTCCAGCTAAATTGTTCTCGGGTTTCTTCCGGAAAATAGCGGACATCCTCTATTTTTATCGTCACCGGAATCTGACAAAGCGCCGCTTCATTGACCTGCGGTTCTTCGATGGAAATATAGCGCAGGACTTCTTTGCGATTGCGTTCTAACACTTCATTCAAAAAATACCCGTTAAACAGACTATCCGGGTCGCGATTGAGGATACCTTGTTTGATGCAAATGTGGCGCGGATAAATGCCCAATGGCAAAATAGTCTGTCTTCGTAAAAAGCTTTTTAACAGGTCTCGGAGGTGCTGGATTTTGACGCGGACGTTAAACTGGTGCATCCCTCTAATTAACCCGCGAAAAATATTCCGTTTTGCCTCTTCATCGTTTCCCCGCAACACGCGCATCACTTGGGCATCGAATCCATTTATGGGATTATAAAGCAGTTCGTTTTCTACGTTATAATCGGGGTCATTGGGGTTGCAACGCGAGGCGAAAATGAAGTAATATAAAAACAGGCGGGCTAAGACTTTGCGGGCGAAGGTTTCTCGTCGGTCTTCATCCAGCAAGGCGTCGATATGTTCTCGCTTGTCTGGGTGAATAATGGCATTCAGGTTATAGTCGAAGACATCTTCTCCTTCGTGGGTTTGCACCGGTCCACCCAGTTTGAGTTTTAAGCCGAAAATAAAATCGCAGTTTCCGGAATTGTTTCGGTCGTTATATTCTGCTAAATTTCCCACAATTAGGGGAATAATCGGGAGGGCGTCTAACGCTTCGGCGCGGGAAAAGATGGATTTATAGTTAACTTGCACGCCGCCATAGTTGACGTCATAATCGGCATCGCTTTTATCTGGATCGCTGATATACTCTTCTATCAGTTCCAACCGCCGGATTAAGTCTTGCAGATAGATAAGTCCCTGGGTATCGTTAGTTTCGATATTGTCCCGCAGATGCTTTAAATAGGTGATTTTTGCTTCTTTTTTCAGCTTCCCGAGGGTTTCGGTGTCTACCACTTCTTGCAGTTGGTGAAACTGGGAGAGTTCGTCTCCTACCAAACCGCTGAGGATATCGCATAATTCTTCTGCGTCTGTTTCGCTGTCGGGGGCAATTTCGGTGTTAATATAGTTTTCGATGCCCTGCTGCAGTTGGGATTGAAATTGGTGCAGGTTTCGCACGCTGATGGTGAGTTTGTGGAATTTGAGCAGGGATTCACCGCCGGGCCGATCGCTTTGGAGGTGGAGGGCCTGTTTCTCGAGAGTCTGCGAGGGTTGGGTAAAGTTGTAGGTCCATCCCAACTGGGTGGCGTTACCTTGAAATGATTGTAAATCTGTAATCAGCTGTTCGAGAAACTCAGCGATCGCCTCATCGGAACCGATTTCGCTGTGTAGGTGTGCTCGCAAAACGTCGGCAATTTGCTGAATGCGATCGGGGAACTGCTGGCGAAATCCCTGGGAAAAATTAATCGTTGCCGATCGCACGCCGCGCGTAGAAGCGAGGGGATTCGGCACGTTTGTCAATTGTACCAATTCCTGAGCGATGCTGTCAATATCCACCAGTAACCGTTGACCATTTCGCGATTGTCTAAAGGGGTTACGACCCTGGAGGGCGCTGCATATCTGCTGCAGGAAAAAGCTATAGTCCACCGGAACTAAGTCATTGCCCGCTTCTCGGAAGTCGTTAACCATGATGTCACCCTACTCCTAACGTTCATCAACTGAATAGTATATCACGGAGGAGGGCAATGGGGGAACCGGCAGGGAAAAATTAGTGAAGGCGATGGATAAGAGGCGGGGGATTAAAATCGCGCTTGGGCCAACAAAGGCGGGGGATTAAAATCGCGCCTGGACAAACGAAGTCCGCCTACGCGGACTATTTTGGGCATTAATTGATATGTGATTTAAGGGGGATTGAAATCGCGCCTGGGCCAACGAAGGCGGGGGATTGAAATCGCGCCTGGGCCAACGCTAGCGTAGCCCGCGACAGCGCTATAGTCTGCCTGCGCGGACTATTTACTCTATTTATTGAGAGTAAGTTTTGTATATATTATCGCTCTTCTTCGATGGTAACTTGCCAGGTTTCTAAGGTGATGCCCACGGTTTGTTCCAGACGAGTGACGGCGTTGAGATAGTCAATTTTGGCATTTAACTCTTCATTGGTGGCGCGGACTAAATCCTCTTGGAAGCGGACGATATCTGCTACGGAACTGCGTCCCAATTTTAACAGTTCGCGCTGATTGTCTAAGTTTTGTTCTGAGAGTTCTCGCGCTCTTTGGGCCAGTTCTACCTGTCGCAGGAGGAGATTTACATTTCTGACCCGATCGCCCACTTGAATGGCCAGACTTTCGCGCAAATCCTCGGCATTGTTTTCCGATTGCAATAGATTCACGCGACTTTGCTGGTAGCGTTGTTCTAGGGTGCGATCGCCAAATTCTCGCCGCAACTGAATTCCCGCCCGCAAATCCGTATCCGCCTCGCCATTGGTAGTAGCAACATTGCCCAAAGTAGCATTAAAATCCAAATTCCAGCGTTTGTTATCTTCCGCCAGCAACAGATTCAACTGTGCGATTTCCAGGCGCAAGAGCGATCGCAAATATTCCGGATTATTTGCTAAAGCGATATTGGTCAACTCCTGCACGTCTAAATTTCGAGTTTTTAACTGAATTTCTCCCACCGGAACCAGATTGGTATTTTGGTCAATATCCAAAATTTCCAACAAATTGGCCTTTTCACTTTCCAAACTATTTTCCGCTGCTAACAACCGCACTTCCTGATTTGCCACATCGGTTTCGTTTTGCACCAAATCCACCGGTGCCAAGCGTCCTGCTTCCACCAAAACGCGGTTAATTTCCAATAAATCCCGCGCTCTTTGCAGGGAAGCGCGAGCGATTTTTACCTGTTCCTGAGCTTGCAGTAATTGCCGATAAGCTAAAATTGCATTGGTTATAGTATTGCTGAGAGTGGATTCTAATTCTAACAGATTAATCCGTTCGTTCAGACGGGCGATATTCACCGAAGCTTCATTCACTTCTACACCATATCCGCGCAACAAAGGTTGATTGAAGGTTAATTCAAAACGCTGACCGAGGGTATCGAAATTGCCATCAATTATCTCCGCCCCGGAGGTACTTTCTCGCAAACCGCGACTCCTCCACTCGGCACTTAATTCGCCGCCGGTGGGAACTTTAATTGACAGAACCGAACCCACGGCGACTTCACCGGATCGGTTGGTGCTGATTCCCACTTCGTCGCGATTTACCGAGAGGGAAATTTCTGGAGTAAAATCGGGGTTAAATTTATCGGTAGCGACGGCTAAATCTTCGCGTTGGGCGATGCGTTGCAGGTAGGCATTTTTAATGTCGCGGTTGTTTTGCAATGCCAAAACCACAATATCTTGTAAGGTGACTTGAATTGCATTGTCATTAGGGGGTGAATTGAGGGTGGCGCTGGGGGGGACTCCTTGCAGTTGTGCGGGGCGATCGCCAAATAATAAGAAAGGTTGACTGGGGGTGGGGTTTTGCGAGAGTGCAACTTGCGAATTATTCATCGGGGTCATTATCAATCGCCCAGAGGTTTCTAATGCGCGCATAATATCGCTCAAATCCAGGCGATCGCGATTGTCTTGCTTCGCCATTGCTGCAGCAGGAGAAGGCGCAAGCATCATATCAGAATCAACGTTAAAATCGGTGGCGCGGTGGGAGAGAATCAGTCCTAGGTGCGAGGGGAATTTAGCTGCGATGGCTCTCTTGTGCCAGGGAGAATCGGTAGCCGGCAACAAGTGCGCCGAACCTGCCGAAACGCAAGCCGAATAAGTGAGAGTCACCCCGAAAATTGCCGAGAGAAAGCGGAGAACATGCCGCCGGGTATCGGTTCGGGAGGGGGACTGCATTGCTGGATAAGCCGTTATGTGAGAATTTGAGATATAATATCGAGTCATGGTAGCCACCTCTTTGTGCTATACAACTAGCGCGATCGCAGGGCTTGCACCGGGTCGAGCTGACTGGCGCGCAGGGCGGGGGGAAACCCGGCTCCCACGCCGACGAGCAGCGCCGAACCCAGTGCCAAAGCAGCGGTCGTTTTGTTAAACTGGTAAGGTAACTCAAAGGTATCGGCGACAATCAGAGTGAGGCCATGCACGGTGCCGATCGCGATCGCGCCGCCCAGCAAACTGAGAATCGCCGCTTCTAAAATAAATTGCCACATAATATCCAACTGAGTGGCACCGAGAGCGCGGCGCAACCCGATTTCTGGGGTACGTTCCATCACGGCGGCGATCGTAATATTGGCAATGCCCACGCCGCCCACCAACAGGGCGATCGCTCCCACCGCCAGCAAAGCGCGCGAGGCCATTTCCAGGGTTTTCTTTTGCTCGATAATGCGCCGGATATTGTTCCCCACATAAATATCCGCCTCCGGGAACCGCTGCTCTAACAAAGTTTCGATCTGCTTTTCCATTGTCTCTAAATCTTCCACGTTCATCGGACGAACCGAAATATTGTGAATTTGGCGACTGCCGGTCATGGCATAATAAAGAGATAAAGGTATCCACATCTCACCTCTGATTTCCCCATAGCTGGATTCCTTGCTTTCAAACATGCCGATTACCGTAAAAGGGAGGCGATCGGCATAGATGCGCTTTCCGATGGGATCGGCATCTTGAAACAGCGTCTCGGCGAGAAATTCATCGATCGCCACCACGGGGCGATAGTCATCAAAATCCGCCGCATTGAAAAACCGTCCCGCCAGCAATACCCGACCCGAGGTTTGCAAAAAATCCGGCGAAACCGCCAGCATTTCCGGTGTTGCTTGTTCCGTTTGAAATATAGTCGGCACTTCCCATCCCGCCCAATTCGACGCCGAAATGGCTCGCACACCAGTGAGGCGACTTCGCAAAAAGTCGATATCTTCGATTCTCAATCCCCGCGATTCCCCCCACATGCGGATATTGAGCTGCGGCGCTTCTCGCTTGGCGAGTTGTTCCTCAATTATCGCCGTGGCGATCGTGCGAACTTGCAGGGTCGCACTAACCGCCGCTACGCCCATAAATACCCCCACCGTAGTGAGCGCAGAACGCAGGGGGTTTCCGCGCAGGGAATCGCAACTCAACAGGATTAAATCAAATACACCTAAACTCATAACGCCGATTGATGGTTGATGTGATACAATCTACTAACATAGGGTATCGCTATCTGGTTTCCCCCGCACCCGAGAGGACGCTATTTGGCCTCATCTTCGGAAACGATAACGGACATTCCCGGTTCTAACGGCGGTTCTGGCGGGGGAACCACCACCGAATCGCCGGGGTCGAGACCCGATTTGATTTCCACTTGTACCACCCCCTCGAGTCCTAATTCGATGGATTGTTTTTTCAGGATATTCTCGCGATCGCGCACCCACACATAAGGCTCAGATCCATCCCGCTGAATCAGTTCGATGGGTAACACCACCACATCTTGGCGCTGTTGGGTGACGATTTCCACGCTAACTTGACTTCCCGGAATCAATTCCCCGGTGGGATAATTAAGTTTTACCGTGGCGGGAACCGCCGCTTGTCCCGACATGCTACTCGAATTATTGCCATTTCCGGTGGTGGCGAGGGGAGACAAGCGCAGTACCACCCCTTGATAGGTTTCCTCCTGCGGACCGATGACGCTGATGCGCGCTTCTTGATTGAGTTCCACTTTACCCGCATTCAGGGTGGATAGCTGCAGTTTCACCAACTCTTGCGCCGGATCGCCGAGGGTCAGCAAATCGTTTCCCCGGGCGATTCCATCTGAGTTTTTTACGTTAATCTCTAAAATAGTGGCATCGCTGGGGGCGCTGACCACATTTTCCTCATATTGCTGCTGGTTTTTTTGGGTTTCGATTTGCAGACGATTCAGTTCCAGGGTTTCTTGGGTGACTTGGAGTTGAGCGTCGCGCAGGGTAATTTCTGCATCGCGCACCGCTTTGCGGGCATTTTCGATTTCCTCCATCGGTTGTTGCTGCAGTTTGTCAAATTCCAGTTGCGTGCGCTGTTTGTCAAAGGTGGCGCGGCGAATTTCTGCTTGGGCATTTTGCACCGCTTTTTCGCCCTCGCGCACAGCTTTTTCGGCGGATTCAATTTGGTTTTGAAATTCGCGCTCGATTTGCTGGCGTTTTAGTTTGATTCGTTCTAGGGCGAGGGTTTGAGTGCTGACTTGCAATTCGGCATCTCGCAGGGCGGTGCGATCGCGCCTTACTGCGTTTTCTTGCTGGCGCACTTCTTGTTCGGCGATGAATCCTTTGGCGGCTAACTCTTGCAATTCCGCGAGTTCCTGTTGGTCTGCAGCGAGATTTTCTTCCGCTTCGATAACTTTGTCGCGGGCGTTGGCCAGATTGAGTTGTTTTGACTCGATTTCTAACTGCAAATCCGCTAGTTTTCGCGCTTTTTCGCGGTTAGCTTGTTCCCGGATTTCTGCAAGCTTTTCTCGGGCAATGGCGAGTTCTTCTCGAGCATAAACTAAGTTTTGCCGTTGGGTTTCTAACGCCAGTTGTTTTTCGCGCAAATTGAGGCGTTCCTTGGCGAGGTTGGTTTCGCGTTCGATATTGTTTTCGGTGAGTCTTTGCAGTTTTTCTTGGGCGAGAGCCAAGTTTTCTTCCGCTTCGCGAACTTTCTGCCGGTTGCGCGCTAACGAGAGTTGTTTTTTGCGAGTTTCTAGGGGTTGCACGGCCAAGGCGCTTTGTTGTTCGGCATTTCGCAGGATTATCAAGTCTTCTCCTTCGCTGACGCGATCGCCCACTTCAACCAATACGCGATCGACCGTACTATCGCTGGGAGATTTCAGGGTTTGCTGTCCCCCAAGTTCCACAATTCCGCTTTCGGTAATTGTGGTTTCAATGGTGTCTAGTTTGGCGGCGACAGTCTTTACTTCTACCGGGTCCAATGAAGGATTTAAGCTGCGCGCATAGAACCACCACCCGCCCAAACTAGCAAGGGCGATCGCCGCCGACCACCCAATCCATCGGACACCACTTTCATACTGCTTTTTCTGTTTCTCCCCCATTATCCATATTGAGGTGAATTTGCTGTGTTTGCTGTACTCCTGCACCCCGATATTTTGTCTCCAAACCCGTTTAGTATGGAGGCTAAATCATTAGTCCGCTTTCCTAATTCTTCATCACCGGATAGCAATCGAACCATTTTCCCCGTAGAAACGCGATAAATCGCGTCTGAAGTTTCATCCCATCTCAGATAAATCGGGTCTCTACTGTGCAAAATAATTGGCCGACTTGCTGAGGTTTCGGTTTTGAGTTTTCCCCCTCCAGGTTTTCCTGTTTGTTAGGCTCTCGGCTGGATGTTTTTTTGTCTTTTTTGCATTGGCTCTCAACCCCCACACTTTGAAAATTTTACCATTTTGTTTGGGTTTTTATCAGCGGTTGCCAAATTTTCTCTAATTTTTTTAAAAAATCCAAATTTTTAATAATTTTTATGAAGTTACCTCACTAAAGTGCTAGATAAACCGTTGCAGAATCAACCGATTGCTCAACGGGTTGCGACAGCGGTTTTTGGGGGATGTAGCAAGTCTTATGAAATAGACCGAGGGGGAAAGCAGTGGGGCGAGCTGATACTTCGGCGAACAGAAGCGATCGCCCCGATGCTTGTCCCTCCCTCGCCATTGCAACCTAGGCGCGCAACTGCACCGGCATAATCAAGTGAGTCATTTTCACCGCACCCAAGGGAGATAACACCACCGGCGTGGTGGCAGAATTGAGCTTAATTAAAATCTCGTTGGCATTGATATGCTTGAGAGATTCCATCGCATATTTCACATTAAATGCAATGTCGAGATTTTCGCCACTAATTTGGGCGGGCATGGATTCCGTGCCGCTACCCACATCTTGCGCTTCCACCGAAAGAGACAGTTGCTCCTTATCGCGATCGATAGAGAACTTGACAATGTTGTTTTTGCGTTCCGCCAACACCCCAATCCGTTCTAAGGCATTGAGCAGCGATCGCCGGTCTACCGTCACTTGGCGATCGAACGAATTGGGCACTAATTGACGATAGGTGGGATATTGCCCTTCCAGGGTGCGGGTGGTGAGGCGGAATCCCCCAAATTCCAACACCAGTTGTCCGGTATCAAACGACAGGGCGATCGGTTCGGAACCTTTATGCAATCCCACCATCCGTTCCAATTCCCGCAGCGCTCTCGCCGGCATTGTCACTTCAAATTCTTCCTCCTGTTCTTCCAATTCCTCCGATGCTTCCGAATCGGCGGTATCCTCTGAGTTGGTGGTTTCCACGATCGCCAACCGATGCCCGTCAGTGGCGGCAAATTCTAATTGTCCGCGATCGACCAGCAAATGCACCCCCATCAGCACTTGCTTCGTTTCATCGGTACTGGTCGCAAACAACGTCCCGCGCAACCCATCCATCAGCGCTTCCGCCGGCAGAGAAAACACCTGCCCGCTTTCAATGGTGGGCAATGCGGGAAATTCTTCCGCCCCCATCCCTCGGACTTGATAGGTACCCGACGAAGAGGCGATCGTGGCCAAAATGCCCACTTCCGCAGGATCCCCCTCCCCCGCCGGTTCCTCTCCTTCATCGTCGATCGCCACCTCTCCATCCGGGAGACGCGACACGATATCGTTAAATAGCTTCGCCGGTAGGGTCAAATCCCCACTGCTTTCCACCTGAGCGGAAAAACTAATCTTAATCCCCAACGATAGGTCAAATCCCGTTAAGCTGACTTGCTGGGTTTGCTCGTCAGCGCTCAACAAGACATTGGCTAACACCGGATGCGTGGGGCGCGAGGGCACCGCACGACTGACAAGGGAAAGATTGGTGGCAAGTTCGTTTTGGACGCAAACAAATTTCATCAGCGTATTTTGGAGGGTCTGCCTCGATCGATGTGACTGTGTAGGCTCCACGGGCCAACAATTGCCCGGAATCAACATCCTACCACTGTCCAGTTTGCCCCAACACTCCCTCGAATGGCGAATCCATTCATAGCACTGACGCTCTCTGCTTCAATTCAGCATTCCCTGCCGGTTGGGAAACTCGTTGCCCACCCTACCCCGGTTTCTGACGAGATTGGTTTCGGATCCCACCGCAAATTTTAGGCCCAACTGGAAATACAGCAGTTGCACTGAGCCTGTATCTTAAAGGTAAATTAATAGCACCGTAAAATCCTGCCAACATAGGAATCAATAAATGAAACTTTATCAATCCCGGTTCGGCTATGCAATGAGTTTAATTTACCTGATAGGCAGCGGTTCTTTTATCTGGTGGGAATTCCACTCTTATAGGGGTGGGATGTTCGATTTCTGTGGATTGGGTCTGATCCGGTTTATTTTTCCCTCCCTTTTAACCGTGGGGGTTGTCTTGGAAAAAATAGGAGTGCCGCAGATAAAATTAAGCTGTTCCTATATGGGATTGGCAGATTCCCTTCAGTTTGGCTTGCATCTGTCGATAACCGCAGTTTTCGTCTATCTGATTGGTTATGGAGTTGAATGGATTGTTAGAAGGGTATCTCGCCGTTTATCGTAATCCGATGGGAAAAACGCGCCCTTCCATCCCTGGGATGGTCACCGCCCAAGGTGCCTGACAGGGGGGGAGGGGGTTGAATACCTCATTGCGCTCAGATTCAAGCTCACCCACAATCCCCTGCGAGGCGGAATCTCCCAAATCCGTTTTCCCAGTCAAGTCTGAAAACGAGGCAAGCGATCGCTTCTCAATGGTCAATTCTCCTGTGGAAAACTTGTGGAAAAAGCGGAGTAAATTTCCCCAGAATCTTGATACTTACGGGCTGTTTTCACCGCCACCCACGGGTTTTCCCCAGGTTTTCCACAGCTTTTTCCACAGGTGGGATAAGAGGTGGCGGTTGATGGCCCTGTGGCGGCACAGTCGCGCCGAGAAAATAATTGCAGCGATAAAGTGAAATTGCCAAAAAATTACCCCAGAATTGGCAGAAGCAGAAGCGGGGGAAATCGGAGGTTAAATCTGAGGGGGATATTGGCTGGAGAAATTAATGCGATCGCTTAATTGCCGCAGAGTATTCGCCATGTCCGAATCCCGCTGTTTGAGCTGGGCAATTTTTTCGCAACTGTACAGCACCGTGGTATGGTCTTTCCCGCCAAACTCTTCCCCAATTTTCGGCAAGCTCAAATCCGTATGCTGACGCATCAAATACATAGCAATTTGCCGCGCTTGACTGATTTCGCGGCGGCGCGAATTCCCCTTTAAATCCTCCATCGCCACCCCGAACATTTCCACCACCGCCATCATTACCGATTCCGGCGTCGCCTTTATACTCTCGGTTTGCGGGTTCAAAATCGGCGCGATATTCTCCACCGTCATCGGTAAGCCGGAAATGGACATATAGGCAACTACCCGAATTAATGCCCCTTCTAATTCGCGAATATTAGAAGTAAAATGAGAGGCAATATATTCGATGATGGTGCGGGGCAAGCGCACGTTTTCGTATTCTGCTTTTTTCTGCAAAATTGCCATGCGGGTTTCTAAATCCGGAGGCTGAATATCTGCAATCAATCCCATCGAAAATCGCGAACATAGTCGCTCTTGCAAGCGGGGAATTTGATTTGGCGGACGGTCTGCCGCCAGCACCACTTGCTTGCCAGCTTCGTGCAAGGTGTTGAAGGTGTAAAAAAATTCTTCCTGGGTGTATTCTTTGCCTTCGATAAATTGGATATCATCTACTAGCAATACATCGGCGGCGCGATAGTGTTCGCGAAAGTTTTGCATACTATCTTTGCGAATGGCGGCGATTAAATCGTTGGTAAATTGTTCGGTGGAGACGTAAAAAATTTTAGAGTTGGGGCAAATGTCTAAGCGATAATGCCCGATCGCCTGCATTAAATGGGTTTTGCCCAACCCGACGCCGCCACATAAAAATAAGGGATTGAATTCTCGCCCGGGAGACTCTGCTACTGCTAAGGATGCAGCATGAGCCATGCGGTTATTCGCGCCGACGACAAACCGGGAAAAGACATATTTGAGATTGAGTTCCGTAGGGCGCGGGGGATGGCTGGATCCGGTCTCGGGTCGAGGATTGCCGATCGGCGAGGGCCAGATGTATTCGCCCCCCGCGCCTTGGGTGGCATCGGCGGCGGTGGTGATGTAAATCTGCACGGGATAGCCGAGTACCTCGTGTACTACGTCAGCAATGGTTTTCAGGTAGTATTTCTGCAACCAATTGCGGGCGAAGGGGTTGGGGGTGCTGATGACCAAGCAGTTATTTTCGAACTGCTGGGCCGTGGCGGTTTCGATCCAGGTTTCAAAGGTGGGACGGCTCAGTTGTCGCTGTAGCCGTTCGAGTACCTGATTCCAGAGACTTTCTAGCGGAAGTTCCACGCCTGACCTCGCGATCGCTATTCCTTTTGGCTATTTGACTTTAGCAAACAACGGCACACCCCGCAGGAGGGTGGGGGAATTGAGAATTGGCAGAAAATTGCGAGTTGTTAACGGGTTAAAGCGTTATAAGCCTGGTAAGAAGCCGTAGGGTAAGCTGGGGAAGTCCGGTTGTTAATTGTTCATTCTCAATTCTCGGAATCTCCTCCTTTATAATGAAAGGCATTACAGACGGGATTATTGACATCTCGATATAAAGCATAGTTGTGGTTTTTTGACAAACGAGTTGGGTAGGGTTGTTATGAAACGTTCGGACAAAGCTAACGCGGGGGGCAAATTTTCCTGGAAGCAGCCTCTGCTTTACCTGGTACTGGTGTTATTGGGAGCCGGTGCGGCATTTGCCGGCGATCGCTGGTTGCAATACCAGTCTGAATCGTCGTTGGAGTCGGCGGTACCGCGCTTTTCCGTGCCGCCGGAATCCGGTGAGGCTCAAGTGCCCGGGGAGACGGCGGTGGGGAGTTTGCCCTTGCCGGTGGATTCTAATTTTATCGTGGCGGCGGTAGAGAAAGTCGGGCCGGCGGTGGTGCGAATCGATTCGGCGCGGACCGTCACCCGAGACTTGCCCGCGCCATTTGACGATCCGTTTTTTCGGCGATTTTTTGGGTCGATTCCGCAGCAGGAACGGGTAGAACGGGGTACCGGTTCGGGGTTTATTATCAGTGAAGACGGTCAGATTCTCACCAATGCTCATGTGGTGAATGGTGCCGATCGCGTCACGGTAGTGCTGAAAGATGGTCGCCAATTAGAGGGAGAAGTGTTGGGGGATGACCCGGTGACCGATGTGGCGGTGGTGAAGATTGAGGCCACAAATTTGCCCAAGGTGGAGATGGGGGATTCTGAGGATTTACACCCGGGAGAATGGGCGATCGCGATCGGGAATCCGTTGGGGTTGGATAATAGCGTCACGGCGGGGATTATCAGCGCCACCGGGCGATCGAGCAGCGATGTAGGGGTTCCGGATAAGCGAGTCGGGTTCATTCAAACCGATGCGGCGATCAATCCCGGGAACTCCGGCGGCCCGCTACTGAATGCCAAAGGGGAAGTGATTGGCATGAA
The DNA here is from genome assembly GCF_035615515.1 of Phormidium sp. CCY1219. Taxonomy (GTDB): domain Bacteria; phylum Cyanobacteriota; class Cyanobacteriia; order Cyanobacteriales; family Laspinemataceae; genus CCY1219. The sequence goes on along the minus strand of NZ_JAJENT010000791.1, from coordinate 2,273 downwards.
TACGGCGATTATCAGTGGGGCACAAGGGTTGGGGTTTGCGATTCCGATTGAAACCGCCCAGGCGATCGCCGAACAACTGCTGACCACCGGGAAAGTGCAGCATCCGTTTTTGGGCATCGAAATGCTCACCCTGACGCCGGCATTGCAACAAGAACTGAATACCGACCCGAATAGTCCGGTGACGTTATCCGTGGATGAAGGAGTGTTAATCGTGCGCGTCGTGCCCGACTCCCCTGCCGATCGCGCCGGATTGCGCGCCGGGGACGTGATTCAGCGGATGGAAAATCAGCCGATTCGCGACTCGGAAACCGTGCAGGAAATCGTCCAAGGGTCCCAAGTGGGGGCGACCTTGGAGGTGCAAATTAACCGCAACGGTCAAACTCGGAACATTACCGTGCAACCGGGGGATTTACCGGTGGCACCGAAGTAACGGAGTCAGCGCACCCCCCGCCCTTCGGGGGGATGTGGTATAATGCAAGGGCGTATATGATAATTCGAGTTTATTATGAGTAAGATCCGAGAGATTGCAGAATTAGGGAATCCGATTTTGCGGGCGATCGCCCAACCCGTGACCAAGGTCCATGACCAGCGGATTCAACAGTTAATTGACGAGATGTTGGCCACTGTTGCCCCGGCAAATGGCGTGGGAATTGCCGCCCCCCAGCTTGCGGAATCTCATCGCATGTTTATCCTCGCCTCCCGTCCCACCCTGCGCTATCCCCACGCGCCAACAATGGAACCCACGGCGATAATTAATCCGCATATTATCGATCGCTCTGACGAGATGGTGAAAGATTGGGAAGGTTGTTTGAGCGTACCGGGACTGCGCGGTTTGGTGCCCCGCAATCGGGCGATCGAGGTTGAATATACAGACCGATACGGCAAGCTGCACCAGCAAGAGTTTTCGGATTTTGTGGCGCGGATTTTTCAGCACGAATACGACCATCTGGAAGGGATTGTGTTCCTGGATCGGGTGGAAAGTACCCGAGAAATTATGAGCGATCGCGAGTATCAGAAGCAATTAGTCCAACATTTGTGAGGAATAAGCGCGACCTCCATCATCTCACACCCCCCCTCGTTCCCAGGCTCAGCCTGGGAACGGCCCGGGGGAGGCTCTGCCTCCTGTAGGCAGAATATCGCACAACAACAAGCCCGATATAAGGTCGGTGCGTGACGCCCCGGAGTGGATTGGGGGGAATTCCCAGGGATTGGGGGCGGGGCGTCACACACCCTACGGCGATCTGCCTGCTGTGGCAAAATATTATATAAAACATAAAATTGGGAGAGGACACGGCAGTGCCGTGTCCCTACGAGGGTTAGATGGTGAAGTGCGAACTGCTGAGGCTGTTGGCGCTGACGCCGATGAGTACGCCTAGCAGTTCGTCGGTGGCGGCGATGCGGATGAGAGTGTTGTTGCCGTCTTGAGTGAGATAGAGTTGGTTGAAGGTTAGGTCAGCACCAAGGGCGATCGCATCTCGGTTGCCGCCAGTGGCGGTAAAGTCGGCGATGAGGTCTACTCCCATGCCCGATGCCAGGGTAAAGATATCTTTCCCTTGTCCGCCAGTGAGAGTGTCGTTACCTGCGCCACCGGTGAGGGTGTCGTTGTTTGCACCGCCGTCGAGAATGTCGTTGCCTTCATCTCCGTAAAGGCGATCGCGATTGTTGCCGCCAAGCAGGGTATCATCACCTGCACCACCAAACAGGGTATCGTTCCCGGTGTCACCCGCGATATTATCCTCACCCGCGCCGCCGGCGAGTTCGTCATCGCCGGAATTGCCAGCAAGGGTGTCATCGCCACTACCACCAGTGAGCATATCCGTACTCGAACCACCTGTGAGATTCACCGGGGGATCGGGTTCCGGTGAGGGAGTGGGTTCCTCGGGCGCAGTGGGTTGTTCCGGGGTTTCCGACACCGGCGGATTGCTGGGTTGTTCCGGGGTTTCCGACACCGGCGGATTGCTGGGTTGTTCCGGGGTTTCCGACACTGGCGGGTTGCTGGGTTCTTCCGGGGTTTCCGACACTGGCGGATTGCTGGGTTGTTCCGGGGTTTCCGACACCGGCGGATTGCTGGGTTGTTCCGGGGTTTCCGACACCGGCGCAGTCGGTGGCGCTGGGGTTTCGGAAACTGGCGCAGTGGGTTGTTCGGGAGTTTCGGAAACTGGCGCAGTGGGTTGTTCGGGAGTTTCCGACACTGGCGCAGTGGGTTGTTCGGGAGTTTCCGACACTGGCGGGTTATTTGTGACTGGGGTTTCGGAAACTGGTGCAGTGGGTTG
>NZ_JAJENT010000790.1:0-357 GCF_035615515.1 Phormidium sp. CCY1219 | reverse complement strand
AACTGGGAAGAACCTTGACAACTGAATGTCGATGGTGGTGAAAGCCCACCCCATGAAGTGTGTCATGTGAAAGCACCGCCCCCACGGTAGCGACTGGTCATCAATCCGTGAAGCGGGGAGGAAAGGTGGTTAAGCCTGGGTCTAAACAGGTACTCCATCGAGCAAGTGTCCACGGATAGAAAACGAAGCCACGTCCAAAGCGTCGATACACTTAACCAGCGAAAATTAGACTGATACGCTGGAACCAAAAGGTGAAGGATAAAGGGAAGGCGAGTTTCTCTTCGACCTTCCACACACTCAAAAGAAACCCGGCGTATAGTGGCGTCCTAAAGGCACAAACAATCGACATTCGGAACG
>NZ_JAJENT010000789.1:0-3749 GCF_035615515.1 Phormidium sp. CCY1219 | reverse complement strand
GGGGGGAGAACTCCTCCCTACGCATAAATGACGAGGGTTTCCGTTCTCCCCCTTACCAACCCTAATTTCTGATGACTTCACACCTGCCCCAAACTCAAAATTTGGCCATTCGCCCGTTGCAATCGCGAGATTTCGAAGCGGTTGATGCGCTTGTCGATCGCGCGATTGAAGTGGAAAACCCCAGCAGTTCGATCGAAAGTGGCGCGCTGGATATCCACAGACATTTATCCCTCATCCGTCGCTGGTATTGGCCTCTGAAGTGTCTGAGTTGGTTTCCCAATCCGCTACAGTACCTTCTGTACGTCCATGTGGCTCACGATCCGCAGGAAAATATTCGCGGCTTGATTCAGATTTCGCCGTTTAACCGCACCCGCAGCACTTGGCGGGTCGATCGCTTGTTTGTCGATCCCGGCGCGGGAATGCTTGGCACCGGTTCTCAGCTCATCCGCCATTGCTTGGAGGCTATCTGGGAAGCGCGGATGTGGTTGCTCGAAGTAGAGGTGAATGAAAAAGACGAGCTGGCGCTTTATCGGCATAATGGGTTTCAGCCGCTAGCGCAAATGACCTATTGGGCGATCGCGCCGGATTTACTGGAGGCTTTGGCTCAGCGCGAACCGGATCTGCCGAATCTGATGCCGGTGAGCAATGCGGACGCACAATTGTTGTGCCAGTTGGATACCGCTGCGATGCCTCCGTTGGTTCGTCAAGTGTTCGATCGCCACATCCATGATTTCCAAACCAGTCTCCCGGGTGCGGTGTTCCAAGGGGTTCGCCAATGGCTAAATAACATTGAAGAGGTGAGCGGTTATGTGTTTGAACCCCAGCGCAAAGCGGCGATCGGCTATTTTAAAATGCGTCTGTGCCGCGATGGTTCTCAACCCCATGTGGCTGAATTAACGGTTCATCCGGCTTACACTTGGCTTTATCCTGAATTGCTCTCCCAAATGGCGCGCATCGCTCAGGATTTCCCGCCTCAGTGCTTGCAATTGGCTTCTGCTGATTATCAGCCGGAACGAGAAGAATATTTAGAACAAATCGGCGCTGACCCGGTTTACCATACGTTGCTGATGTCTCGGTCGGTTTGGCATAAGTTGCGCGAGGCGAAACCGGCGGCTTTGGAATTGCAATTGTCTGAGGTAATCCAGGGGTTGCAAGGTGCTCGCAAACCGATTCCGAGTCGCATTAGTTGGCTGCAAAAGTCTCAGCGTTCCGGGCAAAGCAACGGTAAGCCCGACTCGGTTCAAAAGTCGATTGAGGAGTTCGGTCAACTCCCGAATGCCGATCGCTTTGATTTCTCTCAAGATGATGATACCCTGAGCTAGGCGATCGGTTCTTAGCGGTTAGAAATTGGGTTGCACAAGCTCAATGGTAGAGATGCGATTAATCGCGTCTCTACAGCAACCTATTGGTTCTAGAAACTCGGGAGGGTTGTTCTGTTTATTGAATACTGTACCGACGCACTGGAACGGCTAAGGACCGATTGAAGAATGATTCCCCCACCCTGTGCTCGATTTAGTTTCAATTTTTCGGAATGAATGGTCACTAAAATATCAGCTCTCGGTTTGGATATCGGTCGCAAACGCATTGGCGTGGCGGGTTGCGATCGCACTGGATTAATTGCTACGGGTCTGACGACGATTGAAAGCCAATCGTTTCAGCAGGTGGTGGAACAATTACAGGCGATCGTGGCGGAACGGAAGGTGGATGTGCTGGTGGCGGGATTACCCTATTCCATGAATGGCACGTTAGGTTCGCAAGCGCGCAAAGTACAAAAGTTTGCCAAGCGCTTAGCCCAGGCTCTAAATCTTCCTTTAGAATACATTGACGAGCGTCTGACCTCCTATCAAGCGGAACAAATGATGCTGGCCGAAAATATTTCTCCTTCGCGCAATAAAGGCTCGATCGACCGCAAAGCTGCGGCTTTAATTTTACAGCAATGGCTGGACGAACGACGAGAGAAATGTAATCATTAACTACTCGCTATTTTAACTCATTTAATTGCGCGATCGGGTTAAATCTCGGTCGCATTTTTATATGTTAAAATTCCTATGAAAACAGATTTTACTGTAAATAAAGTGTCGGTTGAAATTAAATTATGCCCAAGGTTCGATGATGGCAAGGCTATGCGGATTTTACGATTAAGGAAGAAATGGAAACTGCAATCAATTAACCTTCCCTATGAAAAAAATAACTGAGGGTTTCCTGTCTTGGTTGCCCGACCTAACGACACAAATTTGGATTTTAATTTTCGGTCGATTGCTGTCTGGAATTGGCACCGGATTTACCTTATTTTATGCCCCGATATTCTTTTCTAAGGAAGTGGGGTTAAGCAAAACTGAGGTAGGTTTAGCATTAGGTAGTGGATCGGTTTCTGGGGTGTTTGGTCGCCTATTGAGTGGTAGTTTGGTGGATTCGCCTCACTGGGGGCGCAAAAAAACGTTATTATCGGCTACGGTGGTGTCGGCGATCGCTTCGCTGGTGTTAGCTTCAGCGAATGATTTTACCACGTTGGTTATTGGCAATTTGCTGATGGGATTTGGCGTGGGGTTGTATTGGCCCGCAACGGAATCGATTGTGGCGGATTTAACTACGGGAAAACAACGCCACGAAGCTTATGCGGTGACTCGTTTGGCGGATAGTTTGGGATTGCAATTAGGCATTGTATTTGGGGGTATTTTAATTGCTGCAACTGCAAATTATCGGTTGTTGTTTATCATTGATTCGAGTTCTTTTGTGGTGTTTTCGGCAATTATTTGGATGGCGATCGCAGAACCAACGCGCCATAATGTCCATCCGACACCCGCATTAACCGGCTGGACAAGGGCATTGCGCGATCGCGCTTTGCTGGTGTATGCTAGTGTCAATATCCTGTTCACCACTTACATTGCTCAAGTTCAAAGCACGATTCCCCTTTATTTCACCGATTTTGTCTCGGTTGGCGAGAGCAATAGGGGATTTGCGCCGGAAACCATTAGCGGACTTTTTACCTGGCATGTTGCCCTTTCTATCGTCTTTCAATTGCCGGTGGCGAGAATTCTCACCCGCTTTCGTCACGCCCAAGCGCTGACGGTTTCTGCTGTATTTTGGGTGATTGGATTTGGGGCGATCGCGATGACGGGGTTGCTCAATACCTCCCAACTGTTTGCGGCGATTCTCGGATTGGGAATTTTGGCGATCGCGATCGTCTCTTACACGCCGTTTGCTTCTTCTTTAGTCGCCGAAATTGCCCCCGAATCCCTGCGCGGGGTTTACTTATCGATTAATTCCCAATGTTGGGCGGTGGGCTATTTTATCGGCCCTTTTCTTGGCGGTTGGGCGTTAGATTTACCCCGTCCTTTCGCCGATGGATTGTGGTTGGGATTAATCGCAACTGTGGGGGTGGCAATTGTTATTTTGCAATTCCTCGATCGCTTGCTCAAAGCGCGCGTTACTGAGTAGAAAATGTCCACACCCTAGAAAGGTGGGTCTATACGGACAAAGACCGACTACGGGGGCTAATGAACATGCAGGGGGTTTGTGGCGGGTCGCATTTGCCGGGGCAATCACCGTAAAAAGCAAGCTAAGCATTGCACATAAGCCCTGCCTCGCACTACGGCTTCATCATACCCGATGGGGATTGCTTTGTCAACCCCTGGCGGCAACAATTTTCCGATCCCAGATTAGGTAGATTAGGGAGATTAGGGCTTTGCGGTGGGGAATTGCGCGATCGCATTTTTTGGCGCAATGGAAGGGTTGGTGAAGCTTTTTGT
>NZ_JAJENT010000788.1:0-30762 GCF_035615515.1 Phormidium sp. CCY1219 | reverse complement strand
GGGGACCGGGGGTCAGTCGCTCGGCTTATATCCCCACGGATAAATCCGGGGGCTTTACGCCGATTCTCGGTAAAAATTTGGGGATTATAAGATTCGCCCCTGGGTTTCGGTGACGATCGCGCTTTTTCGCGCGGCTGCTTATCACCTATGTGATTGGTGGTGGGCAATGCCCACCCTACTTACTTTTTTAAGTGAGTTAGGGTCAAGGGCAACGAGGCTCTGGCTCGGGTGGGCGTTCCCAGGCTGAGCCTGGGAACGAGGTGGAGGAGAGGGGGATTTATGTGAAAAACTTAAGTGAAAATAGGGGGAATTGTAAAGACGAGCCGGTTCGGAGAAGAAAAGCAACTTGTTATGAGAAACTAATAAGGCGATGCAAGGTGAGTGCCATTAGAGTACACCTTGCCAAAGACTCAACGCCCTTTTGCTATGTCCGACTCCATCGAAGATAACACTGCCTTAATTTTAGACGGGAAAGCCGTCGCCAAAAAAACCCAAAGCCAACTGCGATCGCGGGTAGAGGGTTTGCAAACCAAAGCCACTCGTCCCCCCGGACTTGCGGTGCTGATGGTAGGGGACAACCCCGCCTCCGCATCATACGTCCGAGGCAAAGAGCGAGCCTGTGCCAGAGTGGGAATCGACTCCTACGGGCGGCATTTTCCCACCGAAACCCGGGAAGAAGAGCTGCTACAGGCGATTGACGACCTCAACCAAGACGATCGCGTAGATGGGATTTTGGTTCAGCTACCCCTACCCCCCCATATCGACCCGGTTGCCGCCATCAATCGCATCCATCCCGATAAAGACGTAGATGGACTGCACCCGGTGAACCTCGGACGATTAGTACGTGGCGAACCGAGTTTACGCAGTTGCACCCCCCTCGGGGTGATGCGCTTGCTGCAAGACTACGACATCGAGGTGAAAGGCAAAACAGCCGTCGTCGTCGGGCGCAGCATTTTAGTCGGCAAACCGATCGCCTTGATGCTGCTCGAGGCAGATGCCACCGTGACGATGGCCCATTCGCGATCGCCCGACTTAAGCGCCATTACTCGCAGTGCCGACATCCTGGTAGTTGCGGTGGGACGCCCAGAACTGATTACCGCCGAAATGGTCAAACCCGGGGCCGTCATCATGGATGTGGGCATCAACCGGGTGACGGACTACTTCGGCAAGTCCTCCCTTACCGGGGATGTGGACTTCGATGCAGTGAAAGAAGTGGCGCGATATATCACCCCCGTCCCCGGTGGCGTGGGACCGATGACAGTGACCATGCTGCTGCAAAATACGGTGGATAGTTACAGCGATCGCCTCGGATTGGAAGGATGACCCGAGACTCGGGGAATGAACTCAATGGCGGAAACGCAACCCCGCCGCCGTGAGTCACCCCCGAAAAAATCGGGATCGGCAAACGACCGCTGACCCGTAGAATAGGGGGAGAATTGAATCTCGGCTCAGAATCTTGCCAAAAGCTGGCATACTGAGAATTCCGAGCTTTGTTTACCAAGGGTGGGCGATCGGGGCAGACCCCTGCGGCGACCAACAGGCCAAGGAGACGCGCCGATCGCCCACCGACGAGCAGCAGGTGAGATCGCAAGTACAAGGGAGGAAGGGATGGTCTTGACCAATCAGACGGATTTCCCGCAAAAGGAATCGGAATTTGACCTCAAAGCCTATTTAGCACAACGAAAAGCCCTGGTAGAAACCGCACTGGATGATTATCTGCCGGTAAAAGCGCCAGAGACAATCTATGAAGCGATGCGCTACTCCCTCCTCGCCGGGGGCAAGCGCTTGCGACCGATTCTATGTCTGGCGAGTTGCGAACTGATCGGGGGGACGGTGGAGATGGCGATGCCCACCGCCTGCGCCCTGGAGATGGTTCACACCATGTCGTTAATTCACGATGACCTGCCGGCGATGGATAATGACGACTACCGTCGCGGTAAGCTGACCAATCATAAGGTGTATGGTGAAGACATCGCCATTCTCGCCGGCGATGGCCTGTTGGTCTATGCCTTTGAAGCGATCGCCACCTACACCGAAAACGTGCCCGCCCCGCGCGTATTAGCCGCGATCGCCCGCTTAGCCCGTGCCTTTGGTGCCGAAGGAGTGGTGGGCGGTCAAGTTGTTGACCTGCAATCTGAAGGCCGGTCGGATATTTCTGAGGAAACCCTGCATTTCATTCACACCCACAAAACCGGGGCATTGTTAGAAGCTTGTGTGGTCTGTGGGGCAATGTTGGGCGGGGCGACAGAGGCTCAATTGCAGCATCTGTCTCGCTACGCGCAAAATATCGGCTTGGCGTTTCAGATTATCGATGACATCCTCGATATTACAAAAACTCAGGAAGAGTTGGGCAAAACCGCCGGCAAAGATTTGCAAGCCCAAAAAGCCACTTATCCGAGTATCTGGGGACTCGAAGAATCCTACCACCAAGCGCAACAGTTAGTTCGAGACGCGAAAGCCGAACTGGCTGAATTTGGCACACCCGCGATTCCTTTAATCGCGATCGCGGATTTCATCACCACCCGCAGTAATTAAAGGTGCTTCACACCATGCACGAGATCGGCACTATCATCGACAACCGCGTGCTGCTGGTTGCTACCCTCGCCTGTTTGCTGGCTCAAACCACTAAGTTAATTATCGAACTGGCGCGCAATCGCAAGTTCAATTTCCGCGTACTGGTGGAAACCGGGGGGATGCCAAGCGCCCACTCTGCCCTAGTAACAGCTTTGGCAACCGGCATCGGTCAAACGGTGGGCTGGAACAGTACCGAGTTCGCTTTAGCGACGATTTTTGCCATTATCGTGATGTACGATGCGGCGGGGGTGCGCCAAGCGGCGGGGAAACAAGCGCGCATTCTCAACCAAATCGTGGATGAGATTTTTCAAGAAGACCACGAATTTAACGAAAATCGTCTCAAGGAACTGCTCGGACATACCCCGTTTCAAGTGATCGTCGGCGCGCTTTTAGGCATCGCGATCGCATGGATGGCCGGTCAGAGTTATTGAATTTCCCGGGAAGGGTCGATCGAATTGAGGGGGGGGGAACCAGAACCGATTGAAGGGAGTGGATAAAGGATAAAGGGTGGCGGTTGTGCTTGAAAACTTCACCCAAAATCCCTTTTCCAATTTCCCTTTCCATTTTATTGTCCGCGCACGGCAGTGTCGAGCAAAATCACGTTGCGGCTATCCACCACCGTAACCCAAAATCCGCGATCGCTGAGGGTCTGCAATACTCGATTCGCCTTTCCTTGGTTCTGCGTGTACTCGGCTAACAAATACGGGCGCTGCCCATAAGACACTAAGTCAATCTCTTTGTCCAAAAATTCCCGCAACTGTGTAGCCACTTGGGGATTATTGAAAAAATCCACCAACACCGCATAGCCGCTTCCCAATGGTTCCGGATTGTAGGACGGGGAATTGGGATTTGGCGAGGGGGACACAACCTCTGCCGGATTTGCACCGGGGGGACGCGCCACAAATGCGGCTATCCCCAAATTCCCACTTAGATATTGCGCCCATTCGTTCGCCACCGCGAAACCATCGAAACCGCCAATCCGGGTGACGGTTTCGTCTAAATAATTACATACCGTGGCGTTGATGCTTCCGCGCAGCAAATCCCGCACTTCCTCTATCTGTGCGGGGGTTTCCGTCTCCACTAAAACCAGATACTCGTCGGCGAGGGGCGGTTCGCACGGCGGATAAGTGGATTGAGCTTTAGCACAAACCTGCACAAATGTCAAAGCGATCGCGCTGAGCAAAGCAGAACGGAGAAAATGACGCGCGAGCCTCGGAAGGGGGAAGTTGTGACGCATGGCTGTTCTGGGTGGTGGATATCAATGACTTGTCGGCACAATGCCGTAGCCTTTCCTTACTGTGCCACAGATGCCAAGGGATCTCGAATGGATTCGCTCGGAGCCTCAAACTGCCCGGTCAGCACGTATTCCAATCGCAATTTTAACCAGGTAATAAATTGCGGATCGGTGGAAATCACCGCCACGGCAGGTTGAGGGCATTTGGCTTTCACCTCAGCCATCTGCGGGGCTTCCAAAAAGGCCGGTTGTTTCACCAACCAAAAATCAATCTCTTTTTCCTTTTCCTGGTAGTAGCGGGTGCGCTCGCGCAACACTTCCTCAAAGGGTTCTTCCTCTAACAAGAATTTTTGACTCGCAAGAAGGTAGTGATAAGTTGTCATCGTGTTTTTTTTCAGCGTAAAAGTCCCGATCGAGTATCGTACAACATTCTGGAAACCCTGGATGATTCAAATTAAAACTGTAGATTTTTTTTGCAAATTTTTCTCATTTTTCCCGGTCGGTTTTTGAGGGTTGCTGCAGCTTCCAAAAGGCTTCGGCGAAGCGATCGCCGATGATTCGATAGCTTTCAGTGGTGAAATGATCGTCGGGTTTTTGTTCTAGCCCATCGGTGGTTATCATCCCCCCATTGGGCAATTCTAAACCGCGCTGCTGGGCTTTCACCATCTGCCGGAAAGGGTTGGGTTCTCCGCTAGGGTGTGGAGCAATTTCGGCAAAAACCACCGGCAGATCGGGCAGCCCCAAGTCGTTGCGAAAATCGGTAACAAAGGCGGTAAATTTCCGATCCCAGGTGTAGGGAGAGCGCTCGACTTGCGAATCGGCTTGCGGATCCGTTCCGTCGGCTTCTCCTTGAAAAAACAACAGACCGGCAATCTTTCCCATTGTGGAGGCGGCGCGCACCCGCTTGAGACAGGATCCGTAAAGGGTGCGATCGCTCATCGATCGCTGCCATTCGGCGATCGCGGTTCCCGCTTTCGCGCAGGGAATCAACCCAATGGGCGGCTCAAAACCGCGCTCTAACAACCCGCGTGCAAAAGCCATCCCCGGACTAAATCCGGCGGCTTTATCTTCCGAGACTAAATCCACTTGATTCGTGGCATCATCTGTGGGTTCGCTTGCCAGATGCCAGCGATAATCGTTACCAAACAGAAAAATGCGCGGATGGGTGGGGGTTCCCGAGGGAGGCATTTTGCCGCGCCCGGACATATTGGACTGTCCGGCTAAAATAAATAAGGACAATTTCCCGCGATCGCCCGAGGGTACCTCACCTTGGTGAGGCTCTGGGGTAACGGTGGCTGCTGGTGGCGGGGGATCCTCTGGGGAGTGGAGGGCGCTGCGCCAATTCCCCACTCCGAACCCGATCGCGGTACCCACCACCAAACCCACCAGTAACCATAAACCGGCTTGGGTTGGCGGTGTTCTCATCATTCCCCACGGATGGCGAGTTTCATTTCGCGTACCGCGCGCTCTAAACCCACGAGTGCGGCGCGGGCGATAATCGTGTGACCGATGTTGAGTTCTTCCATTCCCACAATGCTCGCTACGGGATAGACATTCCAGTAGGTCAAACCGTGACCGGCATTGACGCGCAACCGGGCGGCGATCGCATCGGTACAGCTTTTGGCGAGTACCGCCAATTCGCGTTCGCGATCGGCTTCGGTTTTCGCTTCTGCATAGCGCCCGGTATGCAGTTCGATAAATTTCGCCTGGGTCTTGACAGATGCCTCGATTTGTGCATTGTCCGGATCGATAAATAAACTCACCGGGATATCTGCCGATTGCAAGGTATCCACCACGGTTTTCATGCGATCGCTCTGACTGGCCACATCTAAACCGCCTTCGGTGGTCACTTCTTCCCGCCGTTCGGGGACCAAGGTCACGTAATCCGGTTTGACATCCAGGGCAATTTGCACCATTTCATCGGTGGCCGCCATTTCCAAGTTTAAATGGGTGCGGACCGTTTGTCGCAAAAGGCGCAAGTCGCGGTCCTGAATGTGCCTGCGATCTTCGCGCAGATGCACCGTGATGCCATCTGCACCCCCCAATTCTGCAAACACCGCCGCCGCCACGGGATCCGGTTCTACGGTTCGCCGCGCCTGTCGAATGGTGGCAATATGGTCGATATTGACGCCGAGTGTAGGCAATGCCAGTAGTCTCCTCATCTGGGTGTATGTTGCGGTTTTCATTGTATCGGAAACTGGGGCGATCGCGAGGGATGCCCCTGGCGCATGGCCTTTTTTCTCATCTGTGCGCCTTTTCAGCGCCAAACTTTAATGGTTTTATCCCAACTGGCACTGGCGAGGGTTTTGCCATCGAGACTAATAACCACGGAAAACACATCGCTCACATGATCGGTGAGGGTTTGCAGCTCTTTGCCGGTTTTCAGGTTCCAAATTTTAATTGTATTGTCATCGCTCCCGCTGACGAGAATATTCCCTAACGGACTAATGGCGAGAGTGGTCAGTTTGTCCGTATGACCGGTGAGGGTTTTTTGCAATTCCCCGGTGTTTAGGTTCCAAATTTTAATGGTTTCGTCCCAACTGGCGCTGACGAGGGTGTTTCCATTCGGCGCGATCGCCAATGCTCTGACTAAATCTTCATGTCCGGTGAGGGTTTTTTGCAATTCCCCGGTGTTCGGGTTCCAAACTTTAATCGTATTATCCCCCGCGCCGCTGACGAGGGTTTCGCCATCGGGTCCGAGGGCCAGTGCCCTCACCGGGCCGCGATGATCCGTGAGGTTGTAGAGAACCGCCCCGGTTTCGAGACTCCAAATTTTGATGGTGTTGTCTGCACCGCCGCCGATTAGGGTTTCTCCCCTCGGCCCGAAGGCGATCGCGTACACCGGCCCGCTGTGACCGCTGAGGGTCATCTCTAAGGTGGCGATCGCATTTTCTGCCTCCGGATCGAGTCTCCAGATCTTAACCGTGCCGTTCTGACTGGCACTGGCAAATCTGTCCCCACTCGGCGCGAGGACAATTTCTCGCACTAAGTTAGTATGCTCTGTGATATTTTGCCGTTCGGTGCCGGTTTCCAAATCCCAGATTTTAATCGTATTGTCCCAACTGCCACTAATCAACCAGCGCGATCGCGGGTCGATGGCTAACCCCTGCACCGGTTCGGTATGACCGGTGAGAGTTATCGGTTCCGAGCGAGGTAGGCGGAATTTCACCGCTGGCGGCGGCGAAGGTACCGGAGGCGGTTGGGGCGCGGGACTTGGTTGGGGCGCGGGTTTGGTCACTGGCGTCGGCGTCGGTTTGGAAGTCGGTTGTGACGGCTCCACGGTTTCGGAAAAGGGAGCCGGAGATATCATATATTTAAAAGTCGCATAAATCCCCCCAATCAATCCGACAGTCAGGAGTACGGCGGCAAGGGTCAGGATTTGATACAGCCTTTGCGATGAGTCAGGATAAAGCGGCGCTTCAATCGGTGCGACGTCTACATCCGTCAGTCCCAAAATATCCTGATGCAAATGTTGCAAGCTTTTTTGGGTTTCCGCACTTGGGGGCAAGTCTTCTAGCTGCTTGACCGCTTGCACCACTTCTTTATAAAATTGAAACTTCGCTTTGTATTCGCGATAGGGTTTTAAGACCTCATCTTGAATGTCTACCGCCTCGGTTTGATGCAATTCCAGACTATCTCTTCGCAAATCTAAGGCTCTCAAATTCAATAACGAAATCATCCCGTTATTGCGCTGCACAAAATTTTCCACCGCTTGGCGATATAACTGTTGCGGCGTCTCGGTGGGGGTTTTGGCAATTTGGATGTTTCCGATTTCGGGCAGGGCGTAAATCGCCGGTTGCAGTGCCGGGGCGCTCATTTGCACTTTGCTGCTGGCATATTCGTGCAATTCAAATAAGGTGACAATTCCATCTTTATTGCTGTCTGCTGCACCAGTTTCCATTCCTTCGATAAAGTAATGGGTGTAGGTGGACAATCCGGTGCTTTTCTGTTTGGCAGAATACTCGAAGCAGTTTTTTTCGGGATTCGGATGGGCGATGGGAGGGTGAAGACTGTCGCGGGATTGAAAAAAGGTCGAACCGGTTAAAACTGCTTTTCCATATCCGCCCAATTGCTGCTTGATATCCACCAAACCAATTCCGCCGCTAAAGTAGCAGTCGAGAATAATCACCTGTTGCTGGGCGACGCTGGTGTACATGAGTGCCTGCAAAAAGTCCGCCGCTACCGCTGTGGCGCTGAGATTCGCCAAATCGGTGTTGCGGGTGGCGAAGTACAAGGATCCGTTTTCGTCGGAGATCGCATGCCCGGAATAGTACAGCAGCACCAAATCTTCCGTGGCGCGATCGCGCAACAGGGTCTCGATGCCAAACCGGATGCTCTGCAGATCCGGATCGAGGAGGGTTTGCACCTGCGCTTCGTCAAATCCCCCCTTATCCGGTTGCTGCAACACTTTCGCGATCGCTTCTACATCCCGTTTTGCCGTGGGTAATGGGGGTAGGGATGCCCCCTCTACCCCTTCATAGTCACTGACGCCAATCAGTAGTGCCACCCTTTTCATTCCGGTTTCGATTTCGTCTGAATGCTCAACTTATCCAGTTTCCCTCTATCTGTACCATTTGTACCGCCTTTTCGGGAATTTCTTTATCCGGAAATCTTGAAACTCCCGGTTTGTTCCAGGTTAGCAACTGGGGGATCGCCTTTGCCAACCTCCCCTCGACCGCAATTTTTGGCGAGGAAATTGTCAGTTGCTTATCAGATATAAAAACGGGAGAGACGCACACCGCTGCGTCTCTCCCGTTTTAACACGATCGCGCCAAAGGGGGTGGCGCGCGCGATCGCCCCCGGGTTACGCCTCGATCGCCACTGGTCCTTCTGGGAAGGCGATACAACTTAAAATGTAACCGCGATCGCGATCGTCTTCTTCCAACCCCTCCGGATACCCCTCATAACGCACCTTCCCTTCCAGTTTTCGCACCTTGCAACACCCACAAACTCCACTGCGACAAGCGCTTTGCATCTCCACTCCTGCATTTTCAGCAACTTCTAAAATCGATTGTTTGCCATTACAAGAAATCTCCTGTTTCGACTCGGCAAAATAAATCGAATTCGACTGGGATGGCGGTAAATTAATTTCCGGTTTTGAGGCAAAATTTGCCGTCCCCTCAGTGGCAGATGCTTGTTCCGAACCCGGGGTTTTGCTGCTGGAAAATAAACCCCAAATTCCCTTTCCTTTTTCGGGGGATTTCACCGGGGAATTCGCTTGGGGCGGTGGGGATTGAGGTTGGGGTCGTTTCGGCGGCGATCCAAAACTTTCTTCGTAATAATTGGCCATTGGAAAGTCCAGGGATTCGAGCAGAGTTTTCACCCCGGACATAAAAGGATGCGGACCGCAAACGTAAACTGTGCGATCGCGAAAATCGGGGGCGATTAATTGCAGCATCGCTTCATTGAGTCTCCCCGTAAATCCGGGCCAACTGCAACCTGCTTGCGATCGCGTGGTGGTAATCGCCAGATGAAAATTCCGGTGACGGGCATCCATCAATTCTAACTCAGAGGCAAAAATAATATCCGCCGGGGTGCGCGTACTATGGAAAAACACGATATCCCGTTTTTGTTCCGTATCGCAAATCCATCGCGACATGGACATCATCGGCGTAATTCCACTTCCGGCGGAAATTAGCAACAGTTTATCATTCCAATTATCCGCACAGGTAAATTTGCCCAACGGCATTTTTAAAGTTAGGCGATCGCCCACTTGCAAATTATCGTGCAACCAATTCGACACCACACCGGGCGGCGCATCCGGTACATCCGCAGGCGGCGGAACTCGCTTGACTGTAATCTCTAAAATTTGCGGTCGCGAGGGAGACGAAGAAATCGAATAAGACCGCTGCACGGATTTGCCATCAATCTGCAAATTTAACGTTACAAACTGACCCGGTTGGTAAACAAACCCTGACGCCGATTCGCTTTGCAATCGAAACGTCTTCACATCCTGTGTTTCATCAATAATTCCCACGCAGCGCGTCATTATTTTCCGCACATTTTCTGCTGACTCTCGGGGTTTGTCCACCCCTTGGATGCAGAGTAAAAACGGGTCGATTTGAATCACACATCCGGGTTTAATGAGATATATTTCGTTAATTTGTGCATCTTGATTGTAAATTTTCGACCCGACAGAACTGCCCAAATCGGTAAAATAATATCCGGTTTCGGTAGAGATAATTCGCCCGTGAACCCGGCTCACTTCGGGACTGGGTAACACTAAGGCACAGCTTTGATGTCTGCCGATCGCGCATTCGCGATTTAACATTTTTTCCGGTTTCAATTCCCGTTCGGTAAAAGTGCCTTGTTGTTGGTTGACAATTTTTAGTTTGAGCATTGTCTTCACTTTCAATAAGTCTACTAAAATTAATCCGCGACCTGATGAGAACACAGTATCAAAACCCGGGTATGTTCTGCGGTACAGATAACGCGAGTCAAGGAATTATCCGACAAACTTTGGCCGGGTAAAAGGGTTTCGAGAGGCTGAAAAATATCCCCTTGCAATTGCTGCACCTGTGCCGCACCACTCATCAGCAATCGCAGAGTAGAGGTGGGTTGCGAACCGGCGCAAATTTCCTGTGGCGGGTCGTAAACGCGCACCTGTGCATCGCGGGCGAGGGCAATCAAGGCATCGGCTTGCAGATATTTAAACAAACTATGTTCAAACAGCCATAACAGCTTTTCGAGGGTAGAAATAGGGGCAGTAGAGGGGGGACGTTTTTCCCAGGAAATTTTCAGGGTCGGACCGTTTAACGTGCCGAATTGCACGATCGCCCCAGATTCGATCGCCACCGGTTGATTGCCCACCGCGCGATCGCCGATTCGCACTCCGTTACTGCTGTCTAAATCTTTGATTCTCACCCCGCTGTCATCCAGGTAAAATGCCGCATGGTGGCGGGAGACGCGGGTATCGGGAAGGACGATATCGTTATCCAGTCCTCGTCCTACTCTCACTACAGCGTGCTGAAAAATTTGGGGTCGGTCCAAACCTCGGGGACTTTCCGCAATCAAGGTGGGAACCCGGGCGACAGTGCGATCGCTGGCTGGATGTAAGAGGTGTTGTGCGGTTTCCTGGAGAAACGGCGAATTGTGCGAAGCGAGGCACTCGCGGGCGCGATCGCGACCTTGTTGCGGATCGAGCTGATACAGAGCATACAAACTCGCCGCCTGAATCGTCGGGTCTGGGTCTTGCAGCAGTTGGGCGATCGCCGCGATCGGGGGTGCTTGCGGCACTTGCGCCGGGGTGGGACGCCGCACCATCGTGGCATCCCCGCGCGGATCCCCCATCTCCGGACGCCGGATCTCGGTGACATCTTCCGATCCGGTGCCAAACCCAGGACGCCGCGCCACTGTTGCTTGTGAGGCACTGGCGGTTTTTCCCGGACGTCGCGCCACGGTGAGGTCCGGGGGGAGTTGGGTGGGAGAACGACGCACCACCGTGGTAGAATCTTGGGGAGTCGAGCGGCTCTTTAAGTGCGAAACAATGGTGGGAGCGAAGGCGCGATCGCGGGGATGGTTTGGCAGCAACGTGAGGATATCGTCGCTCAAGCGATCGCGCCACTTCGAGCTGTCGCATTGCAGTAAATCGGCGATCGCCTGACCGGCGAGGGCACCTGCAGATCCGGCAATTCGGGTGGCGGATTCCCCTTCGCCGAGGATTTCTAAAATCCGCAGCAGTTTGGCGGCGATGTGATGCTGTTTGTTTCGCAGCAGCGATCGCAGCAGCACAAAAACGCCGCCGCGCGCATCGGAACTGCTCTGACTCAGCGATCGCCCTTGCAGTGCCACATTCTGAAGCTGCACTAACAACGCATCCGCCGTTTGCAACATCGCACTATCTTCGTTGAACATGCCCGCTAGCACTTGGCGATGTTCCGATTCGCGAATGTGATAGGTCTGCTGCAAGCGCGCGATGGTCTGGCGCTGGGACTGATACGCTTGTGTTAACGGGGTGCCCCGTTCCACCAAGTCTAACAACAGGTGTTCTAAGGATTGGCGATAGCTCTCGATTCGCAATCGGTCTTCCGCGCTGCGTCGGCGATCGGGGTCGGGCAACTCTCCTTCAATCCCCAATTCGGTTAACACCCGCTGATGTTCCTCCTCCGTGAGGTCCAGTTCTTCCCGCAGGTCGTGCAGTACGGCCAAACTGTGCGAATAATCTATATTACCATCTTCTAAGGCTTCGCGCAAGACTTCTTTGTAAATCAACAAGCGATCGGGCAATACCTTGGCTAACACGTAAATTTCATCCGCACTTAGGTCTTCGATCGCCCGATTGGGAAAATATTTCGATACCGCGATCGCCCGCTTTTTCAGTTGACGACGCAAACTGGTTGCTTGTTTTTCGCGATCGTACCCCGCTTGGGTGCGCGTTAGGGTTTGATACAACCACAATGTACTCACCAATGGCACGAACCAGTTAAACAATACCTGTCCCGTTTCTGGCAACTTCATCACCGCCGGACGTCCGCCAAAAATGAAAAACAAATTAAACGCTAAAAACGTGGCCACGGAAAACACGTGATGGGTAACTTGTTCGTCAGTTAAGGGTTTTTTAATCCGATACCGATAGCGCTTGTAAGCGTTTTCCCCCCAGCGAAATATCCCATAACTCAAGCTGCAAAATAACGCCAGGGTCAGGGGAACCGCTACCAGGTTGGGAATGGCGATCGGCCTAGTTCCTAAATGCAGCCCAAAGGGGTCAAAAATTTCCCACCCTGCGTCTCGATGAGTCCAGTGACCGGAAAAATAATAGGCGAAATTTCCCGCATAAAAAAAGTAGTACAAAAAGAAGCCCACCACCAATCCCACATAGCCGTATTGAATCAGTTTGCGCCCCGGTTTGTGCAGGGCGTCCCAGTAGGAATCTTCCGCATCAATGTCCATGCAGTGCGACTTACAGCCCACGCAGTTCATTTTTTCTCCGCCGTTTCTCTCCAGGGTGCGACACATGGACTGGGTGATGCTTCCTCGGGGTTGTTGATGCGCTTCGCTTCCCAATAATCCTCGCGGTCCGGTGTAGACTATTTGCACAGGCGACATGGGACAGAAATAATGACACCAGGTTCGCCCGCCGTACAAATAGCCCACAAAAATTGCTGCAAAAATCGTCAGCAGCAAGAAACTTCCTAACGCCAACCGATTGAAATCCAGTAACACCAAACGCAGGGTTAAGCCGAGAAATAATAAGCCGAATTGCAGGTATAATTGATAGCGACCGAGCCATGAATCCGGACGGACGCGCTTTTTGAGATTGATTCCCAGTCGTTGCGGCATTTGCGAGAAAAATGCCAAGGGGCAAATGCGCCGCCATGCTTCGTGACCGAAGACTAACAGCAACATGACGGCGCTGGGAACTACCATTCCCCAAAAGATGGTAGACCCCATTTCATAAGGGTGGCGATCGTAAATACAGTGGTTTTTAAAGGGAATGCATTTCTCGGGATTGACTCGAAAGGGACTGAGGGCGTTTTCCGGATGCGTCAAGGCGGTGGAAATCGGATCGTAAAATAAAGAGGCAATTAACAGCAACCAGCCTATTGCTAGCAGCCATTTGACTTTCTGCATGTATTTTTCGGGTATTTTATCGAACATTGCGCCGATGTCTCCTGTTATTAATTACGCTGCGATCGGGGTTTATCGTGACCTTCGTTCCCAGGATTCCGCCTGGGAACGCACTTTCGGAGGCTTCGCCTCCCCCAGCAGTGGGTGTGCAATCTCATTTGCACGCTTGTTGATGAATCTTCAGCAACATCGCGGTTCCTCTGTCGTTGCAACTATATATCAGTATGGCCCGTTCGTCGGGTAACTGACGATATAGAAAAGTTGATAAAAGTTGACATGTTTGCGGGAAAAGTTGGCCTTTGCTGGGGCGGCGATCGCGAAAAGTTGATAAAAGTTGATAAAAGTTGATATCTTTGCCCCAAACCCTTGACAGCAACTCTTCCCTTGTGTTAAACAGAGTGTAATCTAGTAGAAAGTGTCGAGGCAAAAAACGCTCAAACCTCGAACCGCAAAGGTTTCCACTGCGGTGGTTTTCCCTAAATGCCGGGGGAATAAGCGATAATCTCTATGGCGATCGCCGCAATGGGATGAATACAATAAAAACAGACGTTTGCAAAACTACCATAACTTAAACCGCAATGAGATATTGTATTAACTCTCACTGTTCCGTGCCCGAAAACCCCGATAACGGACTTTTTTGCCGTCACTGTGGCGCGCAACTGCTGCTTAACGGTCGCTATTGGGCCACGCGCTTACTCGCCACTCGTTCCCTGGGCGGAGTCTTATACTCTAGAACCTTTGAAGCCAGCGATCGCAACTCGCCGAAAATCCTCAAAGTGCTTTACGATACCGATGATTGGGCGATTTCCCGCTTTCGTCGCGAAGCACAAGTGTTGCGTCAGTTGCGCGATCGCGGACTTCCACAAGTGTGCGAAGATGGTTTTTTTGATAGTTTGCTGCAGCAAAACTTGCCCCCCGTCCACTGTTTGGTCATGGAACGCATCGAAGGATTAAATTTACTCCAGTGGCTCGAAAAACGCGGCGATCGCCCGATTGGCAAACCGGAAGAAACCTTGGCGATCGCCTGGTTAAAACAATTAACCCTGATTCTCGATCGCGTCCATCAGCAGGGCTTTTTTCATCGCGATATCAAACCCTCCAATATTATGCTCGATGCGGCGGGACAACTGGTCTTAATTGACTTTGGCGAAGTGCGAGAAGTCACCCCCGAAGAAGTAACCGTGGTCTACACCCAAGGCTATACCGCCCCGGAACAACATGATGGATTTGCCGGCTTACCCTCGGACTTTTTTGCCCTAGGTAGAACCTTCGTTCATCTCCTCACCGGCCAACCCCCCAAGCATCTCTCCACCCATCCCACTACTCGCCAACTCATCTGGCGAAATCGCACCGATATATCAAAACCTTTCGCCGACTTAATCGACGATTTAATGGCATTTTCACCGGAAAATAGGCCGCAAAGTTCCCGGGAAATATTACACCGATTAGAAGCTATCTGCAATTCGTACAATATCGGCCAAAACCCGGATAAAATTCCTCCCCGATATTCTGAAACTGTTCCGCAAAAATCCCCCACAAAATCACGCCGTATCCCCTGGAAACTGCTGAGTTTGGGGACGGGATTGGTTCTGGGAATTGCAGCGATCGCCAGTGGGTTTTATTTCCGGCAAAAACCCCCGCAATTTGTCACCAAAACAGTGGCCAACCGGGAAATGTCGCCCGCCGCACCCCTTCCCTCGGGACGGGAAATGAATCCGCAAAATTGTCCCCCCAGTCTGGGGGATTATTTGAGTTGTGGCGAAGAAATTTTATTTCAAAATTCGCCTATTTCGGCGGCGAAAACCAAAGGAGTGCAAGCGTTCCAAAATCAAGACTACGATCGCGCTGTGGAATTATTAGAAAAAGCGCGCCAAGAAGACCCAACCGATCCGGAAACCTTGATTTATTTGAATAATGCCCGCATTGCGACCCAACCCGCCTATACCATTGCGGTGGTGACTCCTTTAAGTGGGAGTGTCACCGAAGCGCTGGAAATATTGCGCGGCGTGGCTCAAGCGCAAGATAACTTGAACCAAAGCCAGGAAAAAATGCGTCTGCGCGTGTTAATTGCCGATGATGGCGATCGCGTAGAATTGGCAAAACAAATCGCTCGCAGTTTAGTGGGACTGGCGGATATTTTAGCGGCGATCGGGCACTGTCATAGCGAGATTACCACCGCCGTTGCAGATATCTACAAAAATAAGTTAGTCACCATTTCTGCCACCAGCAGCGCCGCCGGGCTTTCGCAAATTGGCGAAGACAATGAATATTTATTCCGCACGGTAAACAGCGATGCAGTAACCGCCAAAGCAATGGCGCACTATGTTGGCCAACAAGAGCATCTCTGGAAAGTGGCGGTTTTTTATAACAGCAATAGCGATTACAGTCGCTCGTTATTAAAAGAGTTTCAAGCGAATTTTCCAACTAGCCAATTTCAGGAAATGATTCCCTTCGATGGGGGAGAACATCCTTGGGCGATCGCCGATGGGTTAAGCTATATCGCACAATATCGCCCCGATGAGGTCGCCCTGGTTTTTCTCGCCGATCGCCAGATGCAACAAGATGCCTTAGATGCGATCGCCCAAGTGACCCAACCGCCACCGCGCCGGGGACGCAAACCCCCACCGCCCCCGGGAAACCCACCCCCACGGTCGAAAAAAGACCGCAACCGTCGCCCTCCTAAACCCCCAAGCTATGCGATCGTCGGCACCGAGAATTTATACACGCCGGAACTCACCCGGACTCGGGCAGATGGCGTGATGGTGGCCCTACCCTGGAACCGAGAGTGCCATCGCGAGTCGGCATTTTATCGCCAAGCGCGATTTCTCTGGGATCGCGCCGATGTGAGTTGGGTTGCCGCCCTGTCTCACGATGCCACCGTGGCGGCGATCGCGGGCTTGGAACGACACCCGCAAACCCGCGAGGAATTGCAGCACATCCTCTCTGAAAATGAGTTTCAGGCAATTGGTGCTAGCGGACTTATCCAATTCGCGCCCAACGGCGATCGCTTCGGTGACGCGATCGAGTGGCTCACTATTGCCCCCCGTCACAAAGGCTACGAGTTCGTCCCGGTGCGCTGTTCCACCCTGCAAGCCCGAACATAAAAGCGAGTAACGGATGTCACCACGTAGGGTGCGTGAGACCCCGGCTCCCATGCCTCGGATGCACGCAAGTTCGCACGCCGGAGTCTCGCGCACCGCAGCAGCAAGTATATCACCCGACCCAAAACCCCTGTAAGGACAGGGCAATGCCCTGCCCTGAATCGCCATTTATCCTTGCAATAACGACTGAGCGCCATCAATCCACATTTCCGTGCCACTGATGTGACTGGAAGCATCGGAGGCTAAAAATAGTACCAACTGTGCTACTTGTGCGGCGGTTCCCGGTTGACCGTCGGTTAAGGGAATTTTACCTTCCGGATATCGCACCGGTTCGCGCACGCTTTCTACATCGCGAGTTTGAGTATTGTCGCTAATTTCTGTGGTAATTGCTCCCGGACAGATGACATTCACGCGGATGCGATTTTCGGCTAACTCTAAGGCTGCCATTTTCGCAAATGCAACCTGCGCCGCTTTAGAACATGCATAAGCCGTAGCTCCAGTATTGCTAAACATTCGGGTACCATTCACCGAAGAAGTAACAATGACCGAACCGCCTTGTTTTTTCAAATAAGGAATGGCGTATTTTACCGTAAAAAAAGTGCCGTTGAGATTGATAGAAATCGTTTTTTCCCATTCTTCCGGGGTGAGTTCCTCGAGGGGCGCCCAAACGCCATTAATCCCCGCATTGGCAAACAGGATATCTAGTCGTCCCCACTGCGCGGCAATTTGCCCGATCGCCTCTTCCATCTGTTTCGGTTGCGCTATATCTGCAACCAACGGCATCGCGTCTCCACCCTCACCTCGAATTTCCGCCACCGCTTTTTCCACTTTTTCGGCGGTATGTCCCAAGGCGGCGATCGCTGCCCCTTCTTTCGCCAGCAAATGCGCTGACGCTTTGCCAATTCCCGAACCCGCACCCGTTACCAGGGCGACTTTTCCTGTGAGTTGATTGACCATGTGGTTCTCCCAAAATAATAGGGTATTTCTACTGTCAGTGGTATAGCATCCCGCCCCTGGGCATCTCTACCTCCTTTAGAGAGAATTTCACTCCCTTTCTCTCCTCCCTTGGCGCTACGCCTGTGAACCCAATTGCACGGCGCGATTTCCCCCGAGGGCTTTACAGTGCAGGGGTTTTCTCTGGTCTGGGGTCTTGCCACTCGTCGTTCCTCTGGTCATAATAGAGATGTACTACCACTAGAAGTATCATGTCCAATAAAAGGCGTTTATCCGATCGCGTTTTAACCATTCGTCTGCCCGGAATCGAACTCGAACGACTGGAGGCGTATTGCGAAATGACAAAGCGAACCAAAACCGATGTCCTTAGAGAACTCATCCGCAAAATCCGGGTGAAACCTCCCTCCGATACCTCGGGATCTACCCAATGATGTGGATGCATGACACTCACCCGTTCTTACCGAATGCAGCGCTATCAAAATTTCTCGGAAACTTCGGTTGGCTAAGGGGTTCCGAGTGGTTTTTTTAACGCTGCTCGGTACTGCTTTTTTGACCCAGCATGTTCTGGTGATTTCATGCTTTTTGAATAATTGTGTTTGAATCTTACAGAGGGTGGGTCGAAAAGGGGGAACTTTCTATGGCTCAATTCATCAATTGAAACGGGTTATCGCCCCCGCTTACTTTCTCGGATAACCATCGGTTTAACGTCGAATTTTAAAAGAAATCTATAGTTAGCCAGTGAATGAGTAAACTAACTGCAAAAGTTATTGCCCAACCCCATTTGTTTCCCCACCTGTGCCCGGTGATGTACGAGTTATATCGCACTTATTATGATGGCACTAGCGAGAATTTTTTTTGGAACGATTTAAGCCAAAAAGATTATGCTATCCTCTTGTGGAACCCCGAGGGACAATTAGGGGGATTTTCTACCCTCTCTATCCTATCGCGCCAGTGGGAAGGCGATCGCATTCGCGCGATTTTTTCCGGGGATACGATTATCCATCGCCAATATTGGGGAGAACAAACTTTACCCCTGGCGTGGTGTCGTTTAGCCGGTCAAATCAAAGCCCAACATCCACACACTCCCCTCTACTGGTTTTTGATTGTCAAAGGATACCGTACCTATCGGTATTTACCCTTATTTGCCAAAGTCTTCTATCCCACCTATCGCTATCCCACTCCGCCACCAATGCAGGCGATCGCTGATGCTTTGGCTACCCAAAAATTCGGCGAATACTACAACCCAAAAACCGGATTAATTCGCTTTCCTACCTCCCGGGGTCATCTGCGCGGCAACTGGGCCGACATTAAAGCCGGAATTCGCAAAAAACCCGACGTGCGGTATTTTTTAGAGCGCAATCCAGACTATTATAAAGGAGACGAATTAGTTTGCTTGATGGAGTTGCGCGAATCCAATCTGCGATCGCACGCCCGTCGAGGATTTCTCGCCGGCTTGCAACATCCCCTCTGAACCAGGAAAACGGATTTGAACCTGTCACCCCTGACCCCCTACATTCCTCCTCAAACCTATTTTTTAAAATCTCGATCCAGATTCACCGCCTGTAAGGACACGGCAATGCCGCGTCCCTCCGAATCATGGTGAATAATTAGTTGTTAAAATCTGCATTACTTATTCTTTTTATTGCGCTTTTTTTTCGAGGATTTGAGCTTTAGCTTGAGTTTGTATCTAACTGCTTCATGGACGACTTTATAAGAAGCTTCAATCCCAAACTCTTTTTTCAGCCAAGTCCTGACTTCACTGTAACTATTAAATGAGTCCGGTTCTTGCAGGCGCTCTTTTAATCGTTCCATAACGGGTTTGGGAATTGCCGGTTTTCGACCCTGACCTTTTTTAACTGCCAGCATCCCTTGTAACCCGTCGGCTTTATATTTTTGAAACCATCGGTAAATCGTCGCCGTATCTCTGCCAAGCAAAATCCCCAGTTCTTTGAGGGTCTTGACTTGACCAATTTTTAGTAAATAGAGAGCTTGGATTCGTTCGCGACCTCTTGCGGTTGTTTGTTTCGCCAACAGGGTTTTGAGTTCTTCCACCGTTTCAGCGATTTCGAGTTTAAGCACTCCTGCCATGCCATGAACCTGAACGCTAGGACAATTCTCATATATAGTTGCAAAGATAAAGTGAAATTGTATCAATTTTAACCCCATGCAACACTGAGGGGAAATTCCCCCCGGTTCTCTTCCCATAGGGGCAGGTGCCCCCAAGGGTGGCAGACTCCACAGACCCGGCTTTTCTGTCACCTTCCGCAGAATTTAGCAAGAAATTGTTCCGGAGGGGTGACGAATTGCCAACCGACAATTTGTCTGCCAAGCCCCGGCGATCGCGGCAAGTCATCAACCGGATCCCCGGGGTGAGTGGTGAAACCCCCGAGAACAGCGAGTTGGGGAATGATGGCGCTCAATATCACCATTTTCGGAGAAAAATGGCGATCGCCCGATTCCGGGTTGTTTTCCGGCGCGTTTGCTCTGGATTTGCGGATGAAACCGGCGAGGTTGCAAACCACTAGCTTCGCCTGAGTGCGGGGGAAGTGGATCGGGTGGGGCCTGGCAACCCTTCCGGACCACCGACAAGCGCGGATCCCTCATGGATTGTCGGGGCAGCTTGTTTGGGGGCTTTTTCCCATCGTAGAACAAGTGCAACCGAGATTTTTCGCGATCGAAAAGGTCCCAAGACGCCGATATGGATCCGAAGCGCCAGCGATCGCATCATCTGCTCCTTGGGGGGTTTCTCCCCTTCAAACCCGAGGACATACCGCTAGCCATTGCAAGTCATCCGAGAAAAAATCAAACCCATCGGCGATGAAAAGGTTTGCGATTTGCTCAATTGTGCAGATTACGGCGGGTTATAACATCGCCAACTTAATCATAATTATAAGCACCCGAGAGAGAGACATTCTCTACCTTCCGCGAGCAACAAATCGCGCCACTGCAACCCAGGGTTTACCCCAGTGGCGCGCTGAAAATTTCCCTGCACGATCGCGCCGATTCCCCATCGGAATATATCCCCTATCCCCCAAGCCAATCAACTCTTTGCACCGATTAAAATCCGCTCAAAATTGGCTACATTTACCGAAAGAATTGAAGGCCGAAGCAATTGGGTTGCGCCTCCCCATCCAGCAGCAGAAACCCTGGCTTGTATCGGCACCAATCCTGGCACAAACCTTCCCCCACCATGAATCACCGGCAGCCCGCACCGCCACCGATATGTGCTATCTGCAAGCAGCTATCCGATCGTGATAGAATGTGCTAAAACCTGCACCAGTTATCTCCGGGGGAATCGGTGAAAGGAACAGAAAGGATTGAATAATGTTTGCGATCGCGGGTCTAGAAAGGATTTATTGGGGGTTTGTAGTGTTTACACAGGCGATGATATCGCAATTACTTGTCCGGTTCGCTTTCGTCAGGATTGGTTAATTGTCGAGGATGCCGCAGCATTTTTTTCCCCGAAAATACTGCATGGACTTCCCTTGCTGAAATTCGCCTCAATGACAAAAAGGGTCAATCTGCTGGTAACATCGATTGGGTGTTGGTGGCTTACGACAGTGGAGGACGCATCATTAATTTTGGCACATTGGAAGTTCAATCTGTGTACATTTCTGGCAACGTGCGACGGCCATTTGAATACTACATGGAAGATCCATCTCAGCGCTTTAATATGGACTGGAGTGGGCAAAGAAATTCTCCCCGCCCCGATTACCTCTCCTCTTCTCGCAAGCGTTTGGCACCACAATTAATTTACAAAGGAGGAATCTTAAAAAAATGGGGTAAAAAACAGGCGGTGGCTTTACATAAAGGGTTTTACAATACGCTTCCCGCCCTGCCAGAAGTGGATCCCACCGAAGCAGATGTTGCATGGCTAATTTATAACCTACAGCACGATGCGGCTAGAAACTGCTATCAGCTTACCGAATTTCGCAAAGTTTATACCTTATTTAAACCAGCCCTCGATCGCATAACCACTCCCGAAGCGGGTTCGATGGATGATTTTTGTCAGTTTTTGCAAGAAAAACTCGATGAAAAGTTGGAGAATCCTCCAGATGCTCCTACACTCACTGACCTTTTGTAGTTTGAGCTTTGTAATGCGTCAATTATCCCTGTTTGACAATAATATTCCCGAAAAAATCCCCAATGTGATGTCCGTGCCCCTGCGGAGTCCTTTCCGATATCCCGGGGGAAAAACCTGGTTAGTGCCGCGCATTCGGCAGTGGTTAGCACGCCAGTCTGCCCCTGGGGTTGAATTTATTGAGCCTTTTGTGGGGGGTGGCATTGTTAGCCTCACTGTGGCATTTGAACGGTTAGCCGATCGCGTAACGATGGTGGAACTCGATGCAGAAGTAGCAGCCGTGTGGCAAACCATTCTCAGCGGCGATCGCGAATGGTTGGCTCAGCGCATTTCTACTTTTATCATTTCTCCTGATTCTGTGGATTCGGTGCTGTCTGCTGTTCCAGTTGACCGAAAAGAAAAAGCATTTAAAACTATTGTGAAAAACCGGGTAAATCGCGGCGGTATCTTAGCAGCAGGTGCGGGGAAAATTAAACGGGGCGAAAAGGGCAAGGGACTTGCATCTCGCTGGTATCCAGATACCCTGAAACGGCGAATTTTGAATATCGAGCAAATTCGCGATCGCCTCACCTTTATCGCCGGTGATGGGATGGCGTTTCTCTCGCAAAACGCTCATCGCGGCGACGCAGTGTTTTTCATCGATCCGCCTTACACCGCAGCCGGCAAAAAAGCAGGCACTCGTCTGTACGCTCATTCCGAACTGAACCACGAAGAACTTTTCCGCATTGCCAGTACCCTCTCTGGGGATTTTCTGATGACTTACGATAATATCAAAGAAGTCCGCGAGTTAGCCCATCAATTCGGATTCGATACGGAAACGGTGGCGATGAAAAATACCCATCATGCAAAACTCACTGAACTGCTCATCGGGCGCAATTTGGATTGGGTACGATCGCCATAGCAGGTGTAAAATATTCGGACAATTCTGAAGGGGGTGCGATCGCGTCGCTCCCTACTCTTTCTCGCTTACCGTAAAAACCCAGAAACCCAAGGAGAAATTTAACCCCATATCGCAAATAAATTTGTGGCATGACTAACTGTTCCTTTCAACCCGACTATCTCCGATTTGCGGTCGCCCTTTGTGGCTCCACCATTGCTTCCATTGCCCTTCGTCAATGATAATTTTGCGATCGCTCCCTACGTTGCTATTGTACAACTGCACCAACTTCACCAATGCCTCGGTGTAATCGCGCAATAAGTTATCGCAGGCAAATAGCAAATCCCCTTCCGATGTTAGTCCGTCTCGTTTCTTTGCTTCCCAAATCGAGGTAATAAACCGAATGAACGGGGCATCGGTGATTTCTTCCATTAAATCTACGATGTCAGACTCTAAATAAACCGCATAGCGATCGACCACCTTTTCTAAGGCTTGCTTTAAGCTATGGCATTCGGCAACCATATAATCCAGCCAGTCTATCTTTTCTCCCTCTGAGTTTAACACCGGAGCAATTTTCAATAAATCCAAATAATGTACTTCGTCAAAAAAATCATCTTCAAATAAATCAGCTAATGTTTGATAGTCTTTGTCAGGTTTCGCTTTCACTGAAGCTTTAAATATTTCAAAAAACAAATAAATTTGCTTTCGCAAGACAAAGCGCAGTTGGCGGAAAGCAATTTGCTTGAATTTGCTTTTTTCTTTTTCGCGGTTCTCGCGCACGGTTTTGTTGACGGAAAATAAAACCATCAGGATTCCGGTGGTTTCCGCCACTAAGTTAATGGATAGCTCTTGCAGCCATTCATCGCAAATTGCCCGGTCTACCAGATAGTTGTTGATGCAGGTTGAGGAGAAGAAGATACTGGCAAACAACATGAAAAATAAAAATAGGTAAGATTTTTGAAAAAATGAATAAAAAGAAAAAATTTTTTTGAACAAATTCCACATGAAGTTTCCTTTTGGGTCCGATAATGGGATAAGTTTGTTGGTTGCAAAAGAGTGCGATCGCCGCCACCGCGATTTACTTGCGCTTCCCTGGGGGAGGCGATCGGCTTGACGGTGTTGGTTTCGGGATATTTTTTCTGTTTTCCAGCATGGCACCTCGTCAATAAAAAACCTGCCCCCAAAGGGGGCGATCGCCAACCAAAATTTACAGAACGTGACCTTTAACCCCCACCCTGGGGCTATCCATTTTCCTGGGTTGGGTGTTCCAGTTGTCTCAGTAATTCGTGGGGACTAACCCCCAGCGCTTTTGACACCTCCAAAAATTCCACTACATCTAACCGTCGTTCTCCCCGTTCGTATTTAGACACGAACGACTGGGGTTTTTGCAGTTTCTGCGCTACTTGCACCTGCGTTAATTCATTCGCTTGGCGCATTTGAATTAACAGGCGGCGAAACTTCGTATATTTTTCGGTAAAAACGGATTTACTCACTCAGATGCCTCCCAAGCATTCTAATGTAAAAGGGTAAATGCTAAAACAGGATAATCGGAAATTCCAGGATTGACAAGAGTCATTTGAGGGAAAAATTAGAAAAGGGGCTGCAATTCCCTCGGAAAAGGAATTCTAATTCATTTCCGCCAGCAGTTGGGCTTCCCTATTGCCACCACTAGCGCTTATTTCCCCAAAAATCCACCAGAGGATAGGTGACAGTTTTAACTCAACTCGTTTATAATTAACCGATTTACTTAATCACCACCGCGCCGTTGCCACAACCGCAAGCCAGAAGCGATCGCCCCCTACGCAACAATTATTTTTCCCGAAAAATCCGCCTTGGCCTTGTGTTTTCTGTATCATAGGTTTGTAACCTTAGAAACTGGCAAGCACAGGGAATTGAAACGCGATCGCCGTCACTTTCTCCAACTCTTCGGGCTGACTGTCTTAGCCACGCAACTTCCCGTGGCGTCCCAGGATAGCCCCACCCCGCGTCCCCTCCTCAAGCCCCCTCGCCTGCAGGTGGGAGATACGGTGGGTTTGATCAACCCCTCGAGTCCCATCGTCCGAGACGATATCGACTATACTCGCAAAGAACTGGCTAAGTTAGGCTTAAAGGTCAAGTTAGGGGCGCACATCCTCGATGAATACGGCTATCTGGCGGGAAGCGATCGCGATCGCGCCGCCGATACCAACGCCATGTTTGCCGATCCCACCGTGAAAGCAATTCTCACTATGAGAGGCGGCTGGGGCTGCAGTCGGATTTTACCTTTACTCGACTACGACTTGATGCGATCGCAGCCGAAAATTCTCATGGGATATAGCGATATTACCTCCCTGCTATTAGCCATTCACGCCCGCAGTGGAATTATTACCTTTCACGGGCCAGTGGGAACCTCTCTCTGGAATCCCTTTTCTGTCAGCTACGTGAAGCAAATTTTATTCGATCGCCAACCCGTCACCCTCCGCAATTCTCCCCGTACCCCCATGCAAGCGATCGCCCCAGGAAAAGCCCGAGGAAAATTAATCGGCGGGAACCTCTCTGTCTTAGCTGGAATGGTGGGTTCCCCCTACTTACCCCCCTGGGAAAAAACCATTTTATTTATCGAAGAAATTGGCGAAGATATTTACCGCGTAGACCGCATGTTAACCCAACTCAAACTCGCCGGTATTCTCGATCGCATTTCCGGCTTTATTTTCGCCCAATGCACCGACTGCACCGCCGGGGAAGGCGACGAACCTTCTCTAACCTTAGCCCAAGTTTTATCCGAACATATCAAACCCTTAGGAATTCCCGCCTGGTATGGTTCCTCCATCGGCCACATTCGCGATAAATTTACCGTCCCCATTGGCATTGAAGTGGAAATCGATGCCACCCGAGGGACGATTCAACTCCTGGAATCGGCGGTTGCCTAAATCTAAAATGAAGCATAACATAATTTTTGGCCGCTAAAAATTAGCCGACAATCACTGTTCATTCTCGGCGGGAAAAAACGCGGGATGCTGGGACAAAAGGCGACGGGATATCGCCGCCTTATCCCGATAGCAGTGACGAAAGTTCGTCCACAATTTTCAGCCGCCCGCGTCTGACCGATCGCAGCAGGCGATCGATAGAAAATCTCTCGTCTTCCTCCAGGGAATCGGCCAAAATTGCCGCCATCAATCCATAGCGGTCTGCTAAGGTAATCTGGCGCGTGGCGCTGACTTGCGCCATCAGTTCGGCGATCGCATTGGGTAAAAGTTGCAGTTGCAGTTTCATAAGGCATAAGTCCGGGAATGCTATAGTTTTATTATTCAACATTTTCGCCAATTTTTCCGCGATCGCGATCGGCTTCAAACGCCGATCTAAATCAGCTTCCCCCTTGCTTCAAATCTCAGGGTAGTTGTGATATAATCCCATAAATAACCGTGACTTCAACCGCAAAAGTTGGTGATTTGTATCACAAAGTCCCCCAAATGACCATTCAGGTAGCCAGAGGCGATCGCGCCACCCCATTGCAGCATCCCCCTCCCCCGGAAACTCCGCAACCCGAACCCCGCCCAGGGTCGCGCCCCACACCCAACGCAACATTCCCTGACGTAAAATAGTCCCAAGCTTTAGCCTCCGATTGCCGGGAGGCTTGATGAAATTCACCCATTTTTGGAGGAAAAAAAATGAAAGCGAGTTCCCATTTATTCGCCTCAGCCCTGGTGGCGTTATCCATGACCGGCTGTGTGGTTGTAGTGACCGAAGAACCGGTTACTCTGGGAAACAAAATGGTTCCGCGCGTGCAATTGCCTCAGACCCAGAAAACCACTCCCGCATACAAACAAATTCTCTACGTGGATCCGGTTGAAGGGACCGACAACCCCACGGTGGGCCAAACCGAAACCC
Organism: Phormidium sp. CCY1219; assembly: GCF_035615515.1. GTDB lineage: Bacteria > Cyanobacteriota > Cyanobacteriia > Cyanobacteriales > Laspinemataceae > CCY1219. The sequence goes on along the minus strand of NZ_JAJENT010000788.1, from coordinate 4,507 downwards.
AACCGTTACAAACCATTACTTATGCATTAAAACAGTCTAATCCGGGGACGGTGATTCAGCTTGCCCCCGGGGAATATAGCGCCCAAACCGGGGAAATTTTTCCGTTGGAATTAAAAGCTGGCGTTACCCTGAGAGGTAACGAAGCGCAGCAGGGTGAAGGGGTGAAAATTATCGGCGGCGGCGATTATCTCAGCCGCACTTGGGCGAAACAAAATGTCACCATTGTGGCTGCAGAAAAGACAGAAATTGCGGGCGTGACCGTGACTAATCGCAATCGCAGCGGTACGGCAATTTGGGTGGAATCTACTGCGCCGACAATTCGCAATAGTCGATTGGTGAATAGCGATCGCGAGGGAATTTTTGTCACCGGAAATGCTGCGCCTCGGATTGAAAATAATCGGATTGCCGATAATGGTGGGAATGGCATTTCTCTGACCCACAATACAGCCGGCGAAATTCGCGGCAATCAGATAGAAAATACGGGGTTTGGATTGGCGATCGGCGGCGATGCTGCACCGTTGGTGGCGGACAATCAAATTCGCAACAATCTCGATGGATTGGTGATTACCCATTCCGCCCGCCCCATCCTGCGCGGTAATGCGATCGTAGAAAATCAGCGCGATGGGTTGGTCGCTATTAGCGAGTCTCAACCGGATTTAGGCACTGCAACCGCTGAGGGAAATAATATGTTTGCTAATAACGGACGCTATGACGTGCAAAATGCAGCGAAACAACAAAACCTCGTCGCCGTTGGCAATCAATTAACCGGCGATCGCGTCCTCGGCGTCCAACTTCAATAATTCCTGCATCGATCGCTCTTAGTCGTAGGGTGGGCACTGCCCACCTTATCACGTTCTGGCATTACCACTATAATTCCTTTTTCAGAGAGAACCTGTCCTGTTTAGTGGGGAAAACACTTCATTAGGAAGGGCAAATAAGCAGCATTTAGTCTCGGGGAGGTGGGCAATGCCTACCCTACAGATTTCGGCAAATTATCGATTTTAAAATTATAGCATATTTTCAATTTTATAGCATTAATTTTTCCAAAAAAATTACAATTTCTGCCCAATTAATGCTCGGAATGGCCTAGGGGGAATGCAGGCGATTCATTGCCGCGCGCTTTTGCGAGGGGAGAAGCGGTGGGCGGTGAAGTGGCAGGGAGGTGGAAGGGAATTTGATGGGGTGGGGAACTCTTCTGGTAAAGTAAATTTACCACACAAGTGAGAGGAAAACCCATGAACGTTCGGATTGGTAACGGGTACGATATCCATCGGCTCGATCGCGATCGCAAATTGATTCTCGGCGGCGTCGAGATTCCCCACCAGTTGGGATTGCTCGGTCACAGCGACGCCGATGTGCTGACTCATGCCATCATGGATGCCATGCTCGGTGCCTTGAGTTTGGGCGATATTGGCCTGTATTTTCCCCCCAGCGACCCGCAATGGGCAGGTGCCGATAGTCTCGTGTTGTTGGCTCAGGTGAACCAATTAATCGCCGATCGCGGATGGCAAGTTGGCAATATTGATTCCGTAATCGTTGCCGAAAGACCCAAACTCAAACCCCATATTTCTGCCATGCGCGATCGCCTCGCCGAGGGATTACAAATGAACCGCGATCGCATCGGTATCAAAGCCACCACCAACGAAAAACTCGGTCCTGAAGGACGAGAAGAAGGCATTTCCGCCTATGCCGTCGTCTTGCTGATGGCAGACTAATTCTCACCCCTTCCCCCACCCTTTCTCCCCCCGCTAAATTTCCCGCAATTCGCTACAATCATATAAAAGCGAAATGATGCCTACAGAAAACCCCCAACGGTCTATTATGATTAAAAAATATTCCCATCGCATTCTCGCCTTTCTCCTAACCTTCATCCTCAGTATCAACCTCGGGGGATGTACGCCCGCCGCCTTCAAAAGCGATGCGGCAGAAGTCTCGCAATTAGTATTGAGCATTCTCAGCGACCCGAAAACCTTTAACTATGCCCTCAGCGAAGAATCTCCCAATATTTTTGGCTATACCTATGAAGGCTTAGTTAATGAAAATCCCCTCACCGGCGAAGTAGAGCCAAACTTAGCCGAATCCTGGGACATTTCAGACGACAATCTTCGCATCGTCTTTACCCTGCGCGAAGGTTTAAAATGGTCTGATGGCGCACCGTTAACCGCCGAAGATGTGGTCTTTACTTATAACGACATTTACTTTAACGAAAAAATTCCCAGCAGCATTTCCGACGTATTGCGAATTGGCAATTCCCGCGCCTTTCCCACGGTGCAAAAACTGGACGATCGCCGCATCGAATTCACCGTACCCGAACCCTTTGCCCCCTTCTTGCGTTCCACTGCTTTGGCTATTTTACCGGCCCACGCCCTGCGCGAATCGGTTAACACTTTAGACCAAGATGGAAACCCGCAATTTCTGTCTGTATGGGGCACCAATACTCCTCCAGAAGAAATCATCGTCAACGGGCCTTATATGCTAGAAAATTACCGCACCAGCGAGCGCGTTACCTTTCGGGCAAATCCGTATTATTGGCGAGAAAACCAGCCTTATATCCAGCGCGTGGTGTGGGAAATTGTCGAATCTCAAGACACCTCGGTGCTGCAATTTATGGCTCAACGCTTAGATGCCATTTCCGTCAGACCGGAAGATTTTCCCTTGCTGAAAAAGAAAGAAGAAGCGAACGATTTTCGGATTTATTATGAAATGGAACCGGCTCCGGGCATCACTTTTATGGCATTTAACTTGAACAAAGGGCGCAATGCGGAAACCGGAAACCCCGTGGTCGAACCGGAGAAATCTCGCTGGTTTAATACCCTCGCTTTTCGCCAAGCAGTCGCCTATGCGATCGACCGGGAAACGGCAATTGAAAATACCTTTCAAGGCATTGGCAGACCGATTAATTCTCATATTGCCGTGCAAAGTCCTTACTATCTCGCTCCGGAAGAAGGATTGAAAGTGTATGACCACAATCCCGAGAAAGCGAAAGAACTGCTGATCAATGCAGGATTTAGCTATAATGAAGAAGGGGAACTTATCGGACCGGAAGGCAACCGGGTTCGCTTTACTTTAATTACCAATGCGGGGAATAAAATTCGCGAATCAATGGGTGCCCAAATCAAGCAAAATTTGAGTCAAATTGGCATTCAGGTGGATTTCCAGCCCCTCGCCTGGAATGCGCTGACCGGCAAGTTGACTAATTCGTTAGATTGGCAAGCGATTATTATCGGATTTGGTGGCGGTGTCGAACCCCATTGGGCTTCTAATTTATGGTCTCCAGACGGGCGATTGCACTTGTTCAATCAGCAAAGACTAACCGGACAAACTCCCCTTGTGGGACGGGAAGTGGCGGACTGGGAACGAAAAATCGGCGAGTTGTATATTCAAGGGTCGCAAGAGTTGGATGAAGAAAAGCGCAAGGAAATTTATGCCGAAACCCAGCGCCTGACCCAAGAGAATTTACCAGTAATTCAGTTAGTCAACCAACTGTCAATGACTGCAGTGCGCGATCGCGTAAAAGGCATCGAGTATTCCCCCCTCGCCGGCGCGTTCTGGAATATTTACGAACTCCGGGTAGTGGACGAGTAATATCCAATCCCACAAGGGTTTCCAGCGGCAAAACCCGTCAAAAATAGCCCGCCTAAGCGGGCTAAGTCCGTATTTAGCCCCACCCTGACCGGGTAGGGGGTGAAGAACGAATCTAATATTATCTCTACTACACCATAAAAACTCAATTTATCGACTAATTTTTTGGGAAAATAGACAGGAGAAATTTAGTTTTGCAAGTGTATTCAGGATAAGCGACAAACTGATGAATCCAGAAGCCATCCAAACCCTGTTAGAAGCGGTTGCTGCGGGAAAAGTTACGCCATCGGCTGCCTTAGAAGAATTGAAGTATGTGGGATTCGAACCCGTGGGAGATTTTGCCCGCATCGATCGCCACCGCAATTTGAGAACCGGCTTTCCGGAAGTGATTTGGGGACCGGGGAAAACGCCGGAACAGATCGCGGACATTATACAAAAAATGCGCCGGGACACGCCAGTGGTGATGGCCACCCGCATTGAGCCAGAAGTGTACGCCCAGCTTGAAGAACGAGTCAGCGGACTGTATTACTATCGCACAGCGCGCATTTGTGCTACCGCGATCGCGCCCATTCCCGGGGAAATTGCCGGCACCATCGGTATCCTTTGTGCCGGAACGGCGGATTTGCCCGTGGCGGAAGAAGCCGCCGTCACCGCCGAACTGTCCGGGTTTCGGGTGCAGCGCTATTTCGATGTGGGGGTAGCCGGCATTCACCGCCTGCTGGCTAACTGGCGCGCGATCGCCCAGTCCGATGTGTTGATTGCCGTGGCGGGCATGGAAGGCGCATTGCCCAGTGTGGTCGCCGGATTGGCCAATTCCCCGGTCATTGCCGTCCCCACCAGCGTCGGGTATGGAGCCAGTTTCAATGGCTTAGCCCCCCTGTTGACCATGCTCAATTCTTGTGCTGCAGGGGTGGGGGTGGTGAAT
>NZ_JAJENT010000787.1:0-522 GCF_035615515.1 Phormidium sp. CCY1219 | reverse complement strand
TAAGGGGGAGAACTCCTCCCTACGCATAAATGACGAGGGTTTCCGTTCTCCCCCTTACCAACCCTAATTTCTGATGATAGAAATTTTGCAACAGATTCCCGTGATTTACCTGGGATTGTTCGGCAGTTTGATGGCGGGGTTAAGTACCGGGTTGGGGGCGCTGCCAATTTTTTTCCTGGAGAAAATTAGCCCCCGAGTGCAAGGGATTTTGTTGGTATTTGGAGCCGGCGTGATGCTGGCGGCTACCTCTTTTTCCCTGATTATGCCGGGAATAGAAGCGGCGGCGCGCGATGGCGCGAGGAATGCGGCGGCGGCGATCGTGACGGGGGGAATGATTTTAGGGGGAATGTTTTTGTGGGTTGCCAATCGATATTTTCCCCACGAACATTTTATCAAAGGGCCAGAAGGAGCCAGTGCGCGGGCGTTAAAACGCATCTGGCTGTTTATCATCAGAAATTAGGGTTGGTAAGGGGGAGAACGGAAACCCTCGTCATTTATGCGTAGGGAGGAGTTCTCCCCCCT
>NZ_JAJENT010000786.1:0-238 GCF_035615515.1 Phormidium sp. CCY1219 | reverse complement strand
GCCACCCACCCCCAGGGACAGGGAAACTTCATATTTTTTTTAAGATTCGGCGGCATTAAATGAGCAAGGGGTGCTATGATTGAAGTAGCAGGTCAGCCTGCTGAAACCATATGCGCACGCAGGGCACTTAAGCAATTTGTGCAATGCTTAAATGCCCTGCCTGCCCCATCGACCTTAATTCCACTTTATGCCAATTTCCCGGATTTGTCAATCAATCAGTTAGGCCACCAATTTTCCA
>NZ_JAJENT010000785.1:0-12957 GCF_035615515.1 Phormidium sp. CCY1219 | reverse complement strand
GGTTAGTTTAACCACGGGGTTGAGGTTGAAGGTAATGGCAGTCATATTCAGTGGCTCTCCGATTAAAATGGGGTGGGGGTAATCAAAGCGGGGGATTACAATCGTGCCCGATCGAGCCTATCGCATAGCCATGCCCGGAACGGGCTATAGGAGGCCGACGCGGAGTAATCCTGGTTTGCTATTATTGTTCCGGACGCGCTATTCTTTCCATCCATAAACGCGAATGTGGTTAAAATTAATTGTAGCAATTCCGATGTTACCCAGATAACTGGCTAATCTCAAATCGTCTGTGAGAACTAGGTATGTATTTCGGGCGACTTCGATAATTCCGCAATCGGTCAAGCCAAATGTAGTAAACTTATCTGCCCTGCCAATCGTTGAACTTTCAATATAAAATTCATCCAGGTTCGTCATTCCTGCAGCCAATATCTGCAAGCATTGAGAGCGTTCTGGTTCGCGAATTTGATTGACGAGGCTATTGACTTCTGTTAAAATATTAGGGGAAGTAACGATTTTATCAAAATACTCTAGAATCTTGAGGAGAATTTCATAATCTTCTGGAATAAATTGTTCGGTTCGGTTAAATTTGGAAATGCGATTTTTATTGACGGTTCCTACACACCATAGCAGTAAAATATTTGTATCGATTAAAACTCCCTGCCGTTTGTAGCTTTCAAACAATTGGGTAATATAATTGCTCATACCTGTCTGATTTTCATGGATTCCACCTCTCCGGTTTCGGCATTAATTTTAAAAACCCGATAATTCCTCTCCTCTCGGTTGGGCATCATTTCAGAAAGCAACGTATTTTGAGAGGCGGGTTTGAGTACATCAAATCCTAATGTAATGAACCAAAACTTTTTATCCTCGGATAGTTCGACTTCTTCGAGCCTGACATCCTCGATTTGGCCGCCGACATTTGGACTTCTCATCAAATCTTGCAGGGAACCAAAATAGTTTTGAGCGGCAAGGACTGCCTTTCGCACGTCAATCATGGGAAACGCTCTGGGTTAGGTGTTCGGGGGAGGGGGTAGAGACGCGATCGCTCGCGTCTCTACAAGTTGGGCGTTCCCCCCTGGGGGGAACGAGGGAAATTAGGCTTATTCTATTCCCTCAATGCGGTCTTCTACGTCTTGATACAACTGGCGCAGGCGGTCTAAGTTTTCCTCGCTGGTTTCCCAGTAACCGCGACCGTTGGCTTCCAGCAGACTGGTGACCATTTTGCGGAAGGAGTGGGGATTGAGGTTCATCAGGCGTTGCTGCATGGCCTCATCCTTGATAAAGGTTTCGTTGGTGTCTTCATAGACCCAGTTGTCCACCGCGCCGGCGGTAGCGGACCATCCGATAGTATTGACCAGACGCTTGGAGAGTTCGCGCACACCTTCGTACCCGTGAGAGAGCATTCCCTCATACCACTTGGGATTGAGCATTTTCGTGCGGGCATCCAAGCGGACGGTTTCGGAGAGGGTGCGGACTTGGGCGTTAGCGGTGGTGGTGTCGGCGATATAGGAGGAAGGAGTTTTGCCGTCCTCGCGCAGACTGGCGATAGTTTTGGTCGGGTCGGAGTCGAAATAGTGCGAGACATCCGTGAGACTGATTTCGGAGGAATCGAGATTCTGGAATGTGGCATCTGCGGTTTTCAGGGCCGACTCGAACACGGTGCGGTCTTGTTCCATCATGCCGGGGTTATCGGAATTAAACGCAAAGGACTTGCGCTTGAGATACATTTCCTGCAACTCGGACTCACTTTCCCAGGTGCTATTTTCCACGGCTAAGTTGACGTTTGCCGCATAGGAACCGGAGGCATTGGAAAAGACGCGGGTGGCGGCTTGGCGGAGGTTAATGCCCATGTCTTCTGCCTGTTTCATGGCGTGTTTGCGGACGAAGTTCATTTCCAAGGGTTCGTCAGCTTCGGCGGCCATTTTCACCGCTTTATCTAACAAGTTCATTTGGTTGACGAACAAGTCGCGGAAGACGCCGGAACAGTTAATCACCACGTCGATGCGCGGGCGTCCCAATTCCTCTAAGGGAATCAATTCTAACTTGTTGACGCGACCGAGGGCATCGGGGACGGGTTTGACGCCGACCATCCACATGATTTGGGCGAGGGATTCGCCGTAGGTTTTGATGTTGTCAGTGCCCCAGAGGACGCAGGCGATGGTTTCGGGCCATTGTCCGCCATTTTCCATGCGCTGGCGATCGAGCAGTCGGTCTACCACCACTTTGGCGGCTTTGACGGCGGCGGCGGTGGGGATGGCTTGGGGGTCGAGGGCGTGAATGTTTTTGCCGGTGGGCAACACATCCGGGTTGCGGATGGGGTCGCCGCCGGGTCCGGGGAGGACGTATTCGCCTTCGAGGGCGCGGAGTAAGGCACCGAGTTCGTTATCGGCGCAGACTTGCTGCAAGCAGAATTCGAGATACTCGAATAAGGGCTTGAGGGCTTCGGTGTCTACGTTGGGATAGCCGGCATCGTGCAGGGAGGCAACCCAGGGGGCTTTTTTGCCCATGTTGAAGAAGTTGAGTTTGGAGACTTTGGAAACCCGCCCTTCGGCATCGGTTTGTTCTTGGACTAAGGCAGCAACGGCGGCGCGAGTGGCTTCTACGATGTCTTGCTGCTGTTGCACGTCTTCGAGGATGCCTTTGTCGTTGTTGGCATAGATCTCGTCGATGTTGCGTCCGATGCTGTTGGCGATGATGCGCGGGAGGGAGAGGATTTCTTCTTCTTCGCGATCGAGGGAGGCGATGTTGACTAGGGTGGCGATCGCCTCTTCTGCTGTGGGCGGTTTGCCAATCACGTGCAGTCCGCAGGGCAACAACCGCGACTCGATTTCCATCAGTCGGCGATATACTTGGCCGACCACGGTATCCCGCTCTTCGGCACTGAGTTCTGCTGCATCTTTCTCGGGCAGGTCGATATCTTTATCTAAATTGACCTGACGGGATTTTTCGATAATCGTATTCACGATCGCAATCCCGCGCCCGCCGTCTTTCAGGCTTTGATACGACCCGACTAACTCGTTGAGTTCGTTCAACCCTTTGTATAATCCCGCATTCTCTGCCGGCGGGGTGAGATAGCTGATGGTTTCGGCATAAGAGCGCCGCTTGGCAATGGTCGCCTCGGAGGGATTGTTGGCCGCGTAATAGTACAGGTTGGGAATCTTGCCGATCAAGCTGTCGGGATAGCATTCCCCGGACATCCCCATTTGCTTCCCGGGCATAAATTCCAACGACCCGTGGGTGCCGAAGTGCAGCACGGCATCGGCTCCCCAAATCCGCTCTAAATAGGTATAGTAGGCGGCAAATCCGTGATGCGGACTGGCAGAACGGGAGAACAGCAAGCGCATTGGGTCGCCTTCATACCCGAAGGTGGGCTGCACGCCGATAAACAGATTGCCGAATTGTTTCCCGTACACGAGCAGGTTTTGCCCGTCGCTGTTGAGATTCCCCGGCGGCGGTCCCCAGTTTTCGTGCAGTCGTTCGGAGTAGGGGGTGAGTTTTTCGTATTCTTCCACGGACATGCGATAGGCAATGTTCAGTTCGGGACTGGCATATTGCGCTTGCGCGTCGTGGATGACTTCCTCCATCAGCTTTTCGGGGGACTCGGGCAAGTCGGAAATATCGTAGCCGTTGCCTTTGAGGGCTTTAACTACTTCGTAGATGCTGCCGAATACATCTAAATAGGCAGCGGTCCCCACGTTTCCTTTGTCGGGGGGGAAGCTAAAAATGGTAATGGCGATTTTTTTATCCAGTTTTGGCTTGCGGCGCAGACTGGCCCATTTGATGGCACGTTGAGCAACGGCTTCGATGCGGTCTTGCAGGGCGATCGCTTTCCCGGTTGCGCCATCGCGCCCGGATAAGATAATCGGCTCGATCGCGCCGTCGAGTTCGGGAATGGCAATCTGCAGTGCTACTTGGATCGGGTGCAGTCCCAAGTCGCTGTCTTCCCATTCTTCGGTGGTTTGAAACACCAAGGGAAGAGCCACCATATAGGGCCGATTTAACCGCTTCAAGGAGTCGATCGCTTTCGGATGGTCTTGGCGTGCCGGCCCGCCGACTAAGGCAAATCCGGTGAGGGACACTACGGTATCCACTAAGGGCAGGGGTTCGACTCCTTTGGCTCCCACTTCCCAGAAGTAGGCATCCACTGGTTTGGAGAAGTCCAATCCGCCAGCAAATACGGGAATGGGCCGCGCGCCTAGGGCTTCGAGTTCTTGCACCATCGCTACGTAGTGGGCGTCGTCGCCGGTGACGAGGTGGGTGCGCTGCAGCACTAACCCGACGCAGGGGGCGAGAGGGTCTTTCAGGTCGTCGGAAATATCGGAGCGGCTATTATACCAGCTCAGGTACTCTTTGATATCCTCGAACATTTTCGGGGCCAGGGGATGCCAGATTCCCATGTCGGGATACACCACTGGATCTTGGAATTGGAACTGGCGATCGCCTTTGAATACGTATTTTTCCGCCAGCATCAGCAGGAAGTTTTCTAGGTTTTCCGCTGACCCTCCAAGCCAGTATTGGAAACTGAGCATGAAGTTACGCGCATCCTGCGCTTTGTCCATCGGCAGGTATTTTAGGACTTTCGGCAGGGTTTGCAGCAGCTTGAGCATTCCGTCTTGGAATGAACTGCCGGATTTTTCTTTGCGCTTACGCATGAATTGGGCGATCGCGCTCTTGGATTGACCCAGTTGCGCCATCGAAAAACTCCCCATTTTGTTCAGGCGCATGACTTCTGGCATGGAGGGGAAAACCACCGCCACATCCAGGCGATCGCGGTGCGGTTGTACCGCCGCAACTACTTTCTCGGCTAGCTCTTCGATGAAAATCAGGGAGGCAATGAAAACGTTGGCAGTGGCAATGTCGCGCTTCAATGCTTCGTAGTTCTCCTCGTCTCGCAGTTCCTCGATCAAATACCCACTAATTTCAATGGCTAAGTCTGGGTTGTTTTGATTGATCGAGCGAACTGCCGCCGATAGAGAACTCTGGTATTGGGCTTCTAATACGACATACACCACCTTCAGCACCGATCGCCCCTTCGGATCTTCTGGGGTGATGTGGCGGATGGTGGGCTTCACGTTCGTGAACATGCAGTTGTTCTCCTTTATAGATGCGCGTCCAGCAATTAGGCACTCAACCCTAGGGACTACGAGCTAGGGGATGAGCGATCGATTGGCAACCATACTTGTGGTTTTACCAAAAAATGGCAATCTCTGGGCGTTTTTCGCCCTAATCTGAAACAAATTTATAAGAAAATCCCCCTTTTTATTTACATTTTTTAACAATTTATAAAAGTATTCACTCATTTTTTGCTTTACATAATTTAATATTATGAATCTGTCACTTGTCCCGTTTTGGTGTATGAGACCCGTTTGTAAAATGTTGCTGACTTGAAATAGGCGGCGATCGCTGCACCCACTTTCCCTACATCCACCTCGCCAGCGATCGGTCTTTATGTATCTAGTTGTCAATTGGCAATAAACAAAGCGGGCGATTGAAATCGCGCCTGGGCTTTTCTTCGTCCGCCTACGCAGATTCATCTCACACCCCCCAACTCGTTCCCAGGCTCCAGCCTGGGAACGGCTTTCCCGAGGCTCCGCCTCCTGGAAAGTGCGGACCCCCCTTGTATCGTTTCATTGTACCTCACACCCCCCAACTCGTTCCCAGGCTCCAGCCTGGGAACGGCTTTCCCGAGGCTCCGCCTCCTGGAAAGTGCGAAACACTCCCCCTTTTATTATGTTTAATGTTTTGCCATAACTCACATTTTACTCCCAAAAAAATTCCTATTATCTCCCTGGGGAAATGGAAATAAATCAATATAAAAAGCAAAAAAAATAGCCAGTATTAGCCTATAATAAAAAAAGAACAATTTTGGAGTAAACCATGAGCTTTGCTATTTTTGACGAAACCTTTTACCTGAACAGTTACCCCGACGTGCAGAATGCAGTAAATGCGGGTTTAGTACCTTCCGGTTTCAATCATTTTCAAGCATTGGGACTGTCAGAGGGACGAGTGCTAGGGTCGCCATTTTATAACGAAGCGGCATATTTAAGTAACAATCCCGATGTAGCGGCGGCGGTAAGTTCCGGGGCGATCGCATCCGGGTTGCAGCACTTCATTTTCTTTGGCGAACAAGAAGGGCGAGTGAGCATTTCCCCAGAGTGGAACGAAGGCACCTATTTAGCCCTTAACCCCGATGTAGCTTCCGCTGTCAATTCTGGCGTATTTGCCTCGGGTTTGCAACACTTTCTCGCCTTTGGAGAAGCGGAGAATCGCCCCGGAGCTCCTTCTGGCGGCGGCGGGGGTGGGGGAACTCCCGCCACTCCTGCAGGATTCAGCGAACAAGCGTATTTAGCCTTGTATCCAGATATCAGGGCGGCGGTAGCCGAAGGGGTACTCAGTTCCGGTTTAACCCATTATGAAAGATTTGGGCAATTTGAACCCACGCGATCGGGTTTCTTCTTCGGAACTGCGGGAAATGACGTGATTAATGCCTTCGGCGAATCCACTGGAATTATCGGTATTGGATTCGATAACATTACCCCCTTGGGGTTGGGTTCCATTGATGGAGTTCCGAGAAGTTTGGGGGTGGGAGAAGTGGATACCTTAATCGGCGGTTCGGGAGAAGATTTGTTTTCCCTGGGATTGGGAATTACTCCTTTAAATCCAACGGCGCAAAAGCTCTATGTGGGCAATCGAACCAATGATTTTGCTCAGATTAATAATTTTGACGTTAACGAAGATTTGATTTTGCTGGCGGGGAACCGCAGCGAATATACCTTTGAAGTCGGAAATGGCAATTTTATCATTTCCACAAATACCGGGGATTTAATCGCGGTAGTGCAGGGGGTAACGGATTTGCAAGTCACCGATATTTTTAATGATGGCACATTTCTGCTCAGTGGAGGAAATGGGACGAGTTTTGCGTTTAATGAATCGATTTATTTGGCGGTGAATACCGATGTTGCTGCAGCAGTAAACGCGGGCAATGTGAGTTCAGGATTCGCTCACTATCAGCAATTCGGACAATTTGAAGGGCGCGTGGGGGTGTTTAGCGGAACCAGTGGAAACGATGTGGTGTCCGGGTTTGGGCAAAATACCACGATTGTGGGGGTGGATTTAGCGGCGATCGCCGGTACCGATGGCACAGACGTGCGACCCCTCAGTTTGGGAAACAATGAAATCGATACCTTAATCGGAGATAGCGGAACCGATACCTTTATACTCGCCACCGGCAGAAGTCCGGCAAATGATACGGCGCAACCTTTGTACCTCGGTGGCGACAATGCAGATTTTGCGATAATCGAGAACTTCGATGCGGGGCGCGATCGCATTCAGCTTGCCGGTACTCTCGCCGATTATACATTGCAAGTCAGCGATGGAAGTTTGAGTATCCTGCAAAATCCCGGCGATTTGGTGGCGATCGTGCCTGGGGTGACGACTCTGCAGGCGATCGAGACTTTGGATAATGGCACGTTTCTCCTCGGGTAAGTTGAGCATTGAGAATCGTGCAAGTTCTTCAGACAGGGGATACAAAACCTTGCACAAGATTTGCTGAAGACAAGAAACCGGGTTGGGCGCATCTAATTCCTCGTTCATTGGGAAAGATTTGCGGCAAGATTCCCGGTTTCTAACCGCATGGGTAGGTTATATTTAGTGAAATGCTTTAGTAGGCATCTGTGACGGAATTGCAACAATTCTTTACAATTGGCCGGTGCCATTGAGGAGATAGGCGTTTCCAGTCAGGGCGTCAAATGCCCACGCCTGGATAGTTAGGGGTCCGGGAGGGAGGGCGCTAGCCGAAAAATCGGTTTGCCAACCCAACCATCCTTGTTCCCTTAGTTGTCGATGTCGATCGAGATCTTGGCGTTGTACCCTCACGTCGGCGATCGCAAATGCAAGCGATCGCTGCTTCTCATCTTTATACGTCAAAATCACTGCATCCGCCGATTCTTTTCGTTCCGGTAACATTGCCCAGCCGGAAGCGCGATATACCCCTTTATCTACCGATTCCACATTATCCAACCATCCATAATCCCCCCCAGCGGGAAGCGAGGCGGCAATTTTGCCGATATCCTTGCTTTTCACTAACCCTACATCCAAAAATCCCAGTTCGTCGAGTCGAGTGATAATGCGATCGAGTTTTGCTTTCACTCTCTCTTGTTTCGCCGGGGAAAAGCTCTCCAGGGGAACCGGAAACACTTGCTGGAATAAGCACTTGGGATTATCGATCGCCTCGCTTAACAGCAAACAAGCTTTTGCTTGCAGGCGATCGCGCCGCATCACACTCATCTGTTCGATCGCATAAAGCGACGTGAGCAAATGCAACCCCATCAGTGCAGTTACCGCAGAAGCAACCACCCGGGTGGTAAATAATTTCCGGGGAAAAAACGCGCCGTTTCGGTTAAAATGAGTGCAGACAATCGGCATTAAATGAACCAGAGACACTAGCAAATAAACCGAGAAAGTGGTATATCGAGAAGCTAAAGCACCATCGATGCCAAATCCCACCCGCCCCACGGAAGCGATCGCCCCACTCATGGCGCTATACGCAGCAATTGCCAACCAACCCTTAGCGCGATCGAGCAACGCCATATCGCGACAAATTACCAGATAACCACACACACCAATTAACATTACCAAAATTGCCAATCCTACCCCCGTTGCTACTATTATACTGTGAGTGGGATTAACTTGTGCCAGCGGCGTACCTAGAAACACCAGAAAAAAATGAACCGTTTTCCCGGGATGTTGGATGGCATAGGAAAAAGTCGGGTGATGGTCTGGTTTGACATACCGATAAAAATACACTCCTACATTTGCCGCAAAAAATGCCAACCATCCCAGGATTAACCCTTTTTTCTGGATAATTTCCCGGGGAGATTGGGCAAATGCCAACACTGGTAGCACCACAATCCACAACAGCATTCCATTCGCAAATGAAAAGGTGCTGATGGTGCAAAGCGCGGTAGAAATTGCGAATTTAGCAACCTGACTGAGTTGGGAATGCGCCACTGCAATGCAAGCACTCAAACAAGCAATGGGAAGGAAAACCACCACTTGAATTCCCCACAACCAATTTTCGTATTGAATGGGCGCAAAAATTAGCAAATTAGCGATAAATGTCAGAAAAAGTGCTTGGGGTAAAGAACCACCTACGGTAATTCGATTTAAGCGATAGAGAGTGGCGGAAATCACAACAGCTAATAACAGACTGACAGCCATTTCGACGCGCACATCCCAGCGCGTCAGATAGGCGATCGCCAGAAATATCAGTCGGGGAAAAAACTTGCGACTCTCATTATGTTGGGCAATTAAATCCGTAAATGATAAGGTACTTTTAGAAAACTTATCGATAATTACCCCCGCATTAAACCATTGGTCTGCAAAGGGGACATTGATACTATACTGGGCAATGAGAATGGCGACAATCACGGCGGGCAAAATAGCGCAAATCAAACCGGCGATCGCTTTTCCCTGACCCAATATTTTTTGCATCCTTGCCGATTGGAGTTTATCGATTTTATCAATCATTATTTAAGACAATAAAATAGTTACTTTGAATCTGTTCTAATAGAGTTTAGCAGTAATTTTTCCCACCAATTGTGGCGAGGCATTAGCTGCACAGAGACATGACCAGCATGTGTTAAAAACGAGCAAAAATGAGTCCGCGTAGGCCGAATTCGCTTGCCCAGGCGCGATTGCAATCCCCCGCCTTTTATTGGCTTTTTTTGATTACTCGCCAACTTCCAGTTTTTCCAGGCAATTCGCATCATGGTGAAAGCCAATCTGTTGTTTGACAATATAGTAAGGACGTTGTTTGACTTCATCATAAATCCGCCCGATGTATTCGCCGATAATCCCCAAAAAAATAAGCTGCACGCCTCCCATAAAGAAAGTCGTAGTCAAGCCAAACGCCCAGGATAGAAACTCGCGACCCAATACTAATTTATAGTATAATCCCACAATTCCGATCGCAAACGAAGAAGTGGCGCAGGCAAATCCGAGAAACGTTGCCAATCGCAGGGGAATGGTAGAAAAGGCAAAAATGCTATCCAACGCTAGCTCAAACAACTTCAACAGCGTCATCCGGGGTTTACCGCGATAGCGATAGCCCCGTTCTACAATTACCCCCACTTGCTTAAATCCCGCATAAGCGCGCAACCCGCTGATATATTTATGGCGTTCCGGCATTTGGCGAAGTGCGAGAACCACCTTGCGGTCCATCAGAGAAAAAATCCCCGCATCCAAGGGAACGAAAATTCCCGATAAAATGCCGTGTATGCGATAGAAACTTTTAAACGCCAGACGTTTGAGCCACATTTCCTTGCGTTTTTTGCGAATCGCATACACCACATCATATCCTTGTTTCCAGGCACTCACAAACTGGAAAATCGCTTCGGGCGGGTCTTGCAAATCTCCGTCCATGAGAATCACCGCTTGTCCCTCGGCGCGATCGATACCCGCCGACAAGGCACATTGATGGCCAAAATTTCTGGAAAGGGCGATAACTTTCACGTGAGGAGACTGGCGCGCGATCGCCGTCAGCAGGGTTAGGGAGGCATCCACACTGCCATCATCCACAAAAATGACTTCTGTATAACCCCCCAGTGCCTCTATAACTGGGGTCAGACGCTGCCAGAGTTCCGGTATAATCGATTCTTCGTTGAAAATCGGGATAACAATGGAATAGTTTATTTGGCTCACTACGCTGCTCAATTTGTATGCACCACAATTCGATTAAAATTACCAAAGAGTCGGGGGCGATCGCACCCTTTACCCGGGCGATCGCGCATCTCGGGCTTTTTTGAGAATCTCCTTTACCGCTTCATGCCCTTCTTGAGATGCCCATACAAAGGCGGTCCATTTATTATCGTCTTTTGCTTTAATATCCGCCCCACTCTCCAGCAAGGTTTCCACCACCTCCGCATGACCCTTACTCGCCGCCGCCATCAACGGCGTTAAACCAAAGTTAGTTTTGGCATTCACATCCGCCCCCGCCGCGATCAGTTGTTGCACGATCGCCCGATTTCCGATCGCCGCCCCACTCATCAACGCGGTCCATCCATCCTTATCTGCCCGATTGACATCCGCGCCGGCATCCAGTAACAGTTGCACCAGATCCGGATTGCCCGTTTCCGCCGCCACACTCAGCGCCATTAACCCCTCCGAATCCTCGCGATCGAGATCCGCACCGGCAGCGATCGCACCTTGCACGCGAGACGGATCGCCGATTTTCAGTGCATCGATTAACTCTGTCATACCCCCTGAACTCCCTATCTACTGTTGACTCGATTGGTTCTCGATTCAAGCTTAAGATTGTACGTCATTTAAAATACAACAATCCAGTGCCTTAAAGTGATTGAGCGCGGATAATTTTCCACCCCCCATCCGATAGCGGAGTCTTCATTTCCCGGTGGGAGTCCACAGTGGCACTGGATTCCTTGGATTCCCATCCCAAATCGACCCAGTTTATCCCAGAGGACTGATAAAGGCTATAATTTCCCACAGACCCGCGATCGCCCTCCCACCTTTGGTCCTCAAATTCAATCTCGAGAATGCAACCGATCGATATTTTAATTTTGTCCAATGCTCCTGGCGAGTTAGCGACTTGGGTGCGCCCGGTAGTGCGTGCCTTGCGTCGAGACTTGCGCGATCGCCAATTGTATCGCATCTCCCTGGTGTTGTCCCCTTGTCCCCATGCAACGGGCAAAGAAGCAGCGATCGCCCGTTCTTATCCCGAAATTGACCGCGTGCAAGACCCCGAGCATTTTTGGAATTTTCTCCTGTGGGGTAAAACGGCACAAAATTGGCATTGGCACAAAAACGGCGTGGTTGTCTTCCTCGGCGGCGACCAATTTTTTACCGTCATTTTAGGCAAGCGATTGGGATATCGCACCCTAGTTTATGCCGAATGGGAGGCCCGTTGGCAATCTTGGATCGATCGCTTTGCACTGATGAATTCGGCGGTAAAAATCCATCGCGGTGCCATCGGCGATGGCAAGTTTACCGTCGTCGGAGATTTAATCGCCGATGTTGCCTTAGAATTGTCCGAAAAACGGGAAAATCAGGCGGAAAAAGGCGCTTCTACCGGGCCGTTAATCGGTCTTTTACCCGGTTCCAAACCCGCGAAACTCGCTCAAGGGGTTCCTTTGTGCTTGGCGATCGCCGAAAGCATCCAAAACCTGCGACCTGATACCCGCTTCGCCATCCCCGTCGCCCCCACCTTAGACTTACAAACCCTGGCCCGTTTCGCCAACAAACAGCACAATCCCCTGATTGCGGTGATGGGAGGTATCGACGCTCAATTGACACAGGTAGAAGACTCCCTGCCAGTTTTGCAGACCCCCAGCGGGTTGCAAGTCCAACTGTGGACGCGATCGCCGGCCTACGATCGCCTTTCCCGCTGTTCCCTCTGTCTCACCACCGTCGGGGCCAATACCGCTGAACTCGGTTCCCTCGCCATTCCCGCGATCGTTTTGCTCCCCACACAGCAGTTAGACGCCATGCGCGCTTGGGATGGTTTGCCCGGGATTTTAGCCAATCTACCCCTCGTCGGGTCCGTATTGGCAAAAGGGATTAACGCTTTGGTCTTGCGACAGGGTAAACTGTTTGCATGGCCGAATATTTGGGCCGGCGAGCAAATCGTTCCCGAGTTGGTGGGCCATTTGCAACCGAACCGGGTGGCGCAGGTGGTGCTCGAATATTTAGCGCATCCCGAGAGATTAGCGCAAATGCGCGATCGCCTGCGCGCCGTGCGAGGACAACCGGGCGCATCGGACAAACTCGCTCAACTCCTCTGCGAGGAAGTACGGATCGCACAACAGCAGCAGCACTGAGCGCCTCCGGGAGTTTGCCCAGAAATCCTCCCCCCAATCCCCCGCATTGGGTTGCCAAAAATTGCGCGGCGGGGTTATAATGGAGGGGAGGGGTAAAAATCCCGAATTTTGACCCCGAATTCCG
>NZ_JAJENT010000784.1:0-4994 GCF_035615515.1 Phormidium sp. CCY1219 | reverse complement strand
ACTCGTTCCCAGGCTCCAGCCTCCAACTCGTTCCCAGGCTCCAGCCTGGGAACGCTCTTTGCGAGGCTCCGCCTCGGGAAAGGCAAAAGATTCACCAGAGACGATATTATACCATTGTCGTCAATCGGCGAACAATTCCCACCCTACCGCTACATGGATCCAATAATGCATGGAACGCAATGCCCGATCGCGATCGCATTCCCGCTACAGTGACAGTGGATCGCCATTTTTTCTAATTAACAATCCACTGGCCAACAAGCTTAACGGAAGTTAACAGTTGAAACACAAACTGGCGATTTTTTCTGTAAAAATTCGGATAATTTATGAGTTTTAATTGTAAAATTTCAGTAAAATTACGAGAGGAATCTTTCTATTTTTTTTGTATTAAAAAAATTAGGCAAAAACCTGCCAAAATGGCAACTCATTCTCCAGGTGGTGGGCTAGGTTAGGGGTAATGGAAAAATAAAAATTGCTGGAGGAAAAAACCTATGTTATGGCACACAAGCGATCGCAGCACAAACTATCCCGGAAGACTGGCAAAGCGGCTACTAGCGATCGCCGCCCCCGTTCTCACTAGTACCGCGATCGCCAGCGCACCCGCCTATGGCGCAACCTTTGCGGCATCTCACAGTGAATTCTACTTCGACAACTTCAGCCACAGCCCCACCTCCAGTCATACCTTTGCAGGAACCGATACCTGGACCTGGGCCAAACCCGCCGGATCGGTGGCGGCGGTGGGTAACGCTGAAGCAGTGTTTTTCCATCCCCCCAACTATCCCGCCGTCGCCTGGAATGAATCATCCAGTTTAGCGTTTGGTGAGGGTCACGACTACCGAGGATTCGCCGCAAGTGAGGCCCGGGTAATCGGCAACTTTTTTATCCCAGAAGCCGAAGACTTTTACTTTGATTTTAGCGGAGGTTTACAGCTAGCAACTTCCATCGAAAATTCTCCGGGAGAAGCAGCAAAAGCCGCAGCAGATATTTCATTTTTATTACTCGATCGCAGCCAACCGGAAAATCAGCAATTGTTGGATTTTGTCAGTTTATCTGCTGCGTTAGAAACTGACTTAGATACTGACTTTATCGGCTATCAGAATAGCCCCACTGTCACCGCTAATTTTTCATCCCATACTGAGTTTGGTGGACTGCAAGAATTTGCCGGGATAGGCGTGGAAGGCTCAGTGAAGCGTTCTTTCAACAGTCCCACTCATTTGAGTTTAGTCGAACTCAAGAATACTCGAGTTGCCGTTAAAGCGCCGGAACCGTCTTTAACTCTCGGTTTTATGGTTCTCGGATTGCTCGGAATTCGCTTAAAGTCTCAAACTACGAAAGAAAACAATTGACTTCCAAACCTTTTTACACCAACCCGGCGCGCTCATCTGCTGGTGACCTGCAAACAACCGTATTTAGGATAATTTAGGGCATTACAGAAGGTCGTTTACCTTACATTCCTCCTCGGATACCCAATTTTACTTGACGAAAAAAACTGCCAAATTGGCCACATGTTTTCCCTTCCAGTCGATAACATAACAATAGTAAAAACAAATTACCAAGCAACTGACTGGAAAAAAACCATGAATCACCCATTTAATCGCAAATTCAACGACTTAGAACCGCAAGAGTTAGAATTTGAAGAACAACTGACAGAAGAAGAAGCGGAAAAAGTCGGCGGTGCTTATAGTGTAGTGACCACCCTCGCCATTGGAGAAGAAGGCGGTTATGGCTGGCATCCGAAGCCCTATCCTCGTCCTATAAAGCCTCCCATGCACCCCCCAATTGACTTTCCAATTGACTTTCCGATGCCACCAGAACCCAAACCGGAAGAACCCCCCGTTTATACCACGATGGCTTTAGGAGAAGAAGGCGGCGACTTTGCCATGATGTAAGGCAAGGTTAGCATTTTAACTATGCATAACCTCAACAATAAAGCAGCACGAATTTTGCGGCGTGCTGCTTTATTTTTATCGAATAAAAATTTTTCCAATCTGGCTTCGAGGGGTAGGGTGAGCAATGCCCACCCTACGAAGTAAGGTGAATTATTGCATCAACAAATTAACCAAATCCCGAGTAATGGGATAGTCGGTTTGATTTTCAAAATGGACGAACATCGGACTGGGATTCGCCTCCAAAAAATAATACTCGCCCCTAGGGGTTAAACGCCAGTCGATCGCCGTCCACTCCATCATAAATGCCCGGGTAATAGCCACAGATTGCTCGCGAATCATTTCCGGCACTTCCACCGGAATTAACTGCGCTTCTTTATCTTCGCGAAAGTCTACCGAAGGACTGCGAATTTCCGCAGAATACACCGCATCTCCAATGACGTAACTGCGAATATTCGTCCCCGGAATGTACTCCTGTAGGGTCACGGGGGCTAAACTCAGTACGCTATTGAGCCGTTCCGGTTCTAAATGAGCGGGGCTGACCAATTGGGTATGCGCGCCGCCATAAACCGGCTTAAAAATCACCCGTTCTCGCCACTGAACAAACTCGATAACCGCTTGCGGATCGTTGCCGATCGCCGTGGCGGGAATGGTGACGCCGAGTTGCTGGGCGCGGGTGAGCTGGCGGGGTTTTTCCTTGTGAAACTGATAGGCATCCCAGGAGTTTATCCACCGGGCGGGGCACAGTTGAATCAGCGATCGCAGCATGCTCATCCCATCATTATACGCCACCCTTTGTTGATGCGGATCTTCCAAATCCGGAACGTATATTTCCCCCAACGTGCGCCAAAATACGCTGTGAATGTCTTCCAGGTTCATCCGCCGCCCTCCGGGAAGGGTTAAATATCCCACCCCCGCACTGGGTTCCCAACACATTCGCAATTTCGTCGGAAAAAAACGAGTGTCTAAATAATCAACTGTTGCCCCGGCTTCGCTCAAAGCTCGATGCAAATGTGCCGCCGTGCCATCTTTGCCATTTCCTAAAATTAATACGTTCATTTTTTGTCTTGCTAATGCCTTTTCTATCACCCCATTTTATCCCAATTCTCCAGAAATGGTAAAATTCCTCGTTCTCAGGTTTAACCCTGGAAACGAGGAAAAAGTCTGTTTTAAATTAGCCCCCGTAGGCGGGCTTCAAACGTTAACGCCCCACCCTGATTTAGGGGCTTTTTCAGCTAGCTGGCTTCCAACTCGTTATGAATCATGTAGTTCACTTCCGTTTCCAGCCATTGGGCAAACATGCGATCGATAATTTGTTGGCGAATTTCTGACGTCAGTTCCGGTTGAATTAACTCTTCGACTAATAACAAATGATAGCCCGCCTCGGTTTTCACCGGTCCTACGATGTCGCCAATCGAAACGCGAAATATCGCCGCTGCAATTTCCGGTGGTAAACTCGATCGCGGGACTTTGCCTTCACACCCGCACAAAACTCGCCGTCTTTCGTCGATATCGTAAAAGTGTGCCGCTTCATAAAAGCTTATTTCGCGCTCTTCTATTTGATAAAACAATTCTCGAGCAACTTCCTCGGAAGGGACAATAATTTGATAGAGTA
Organism: Phormidium sp. CCY1219; assembly: GCF_035615515.1. Lineage (GTDB taxonomy): Bacteria > Cyanobacteriota > Cyanobacteriia > Cyanobacteriales > Laspinemataceae > CCY1219. The sequence goes on along the minus strand of NZ_JAJENT010000784.1, from coordinate 1,496 downwards.
AAACCTTTTGAAAATCCAGGCGATTTTCGGCAAAATACTTGTCCACATCTTTGTCAAATAGCGCCGCTGCTAACTTTTTTTGCAATAGGCGATCGCGAATTCCCCGTTCCCAATCCTCCGGGGAAATCATTTGCGCCTCTAGCCACGCTAAGGTATCTTCTGCTTTTTCCAGGCGATTGTCGCGCCGGAAGCGATCGCTTTCTTCCTGAACTTCTTCTTCCGGTACGGTAATCTCCCGGTCCTGCGCCGCTCGTTCCACCACTTTTTGATGCAAAATCTTTTGCGAAATTGGCTTGAGTTGAATCTCTTTTTTGAGAAATTCAATAAATTCTTGGGGTTCGATTGGTACTTTTGATAAATCCGTCATGGTAACAAGTTTCTCCTGAAGCCAGCGGTTTTATCCCATTGCCAGAATATCTTCTGACACCGGGGTAAAATCAGCAGGGTTTAATGTGGTGTTCCCGCCTGCATCGACGGTATTGAGAACCACCCCTAAATAGGCGTTCTCGTTCAGTTTCAGGGCGGTAGCGTCGGCGATGCCATCGTTATTGGAATCCAATGCCTCAAACGCGACGTTTTCGGCAGAAACGCCCTGAGTTAACCCTATTTTATCACCGGCTGCCGGATTAAAATCGGCGATCGCATCAGCTTGTAGCGGATCCCTGACAACGGTTGCAGTTCGCATCACAAAGGTATCCGCACCCGAACCTCCAGTCAAGGTATCGGTACCAAAATCGCCCACCAGCACATCATCACCATTTCCGCCAATCAGGGAGTCATGGTTTTTGCCCCCGCGAATGATATCGTTGCCCTCTGCGCCGATTACGGTATCGTCGCCTTGGTTGCCATTGAGTATATCGGCATCTGCACCGCCAAACACGCGATCGCCCCCTTCCATTCCGCGCAGGTAGTCTTCTCCACCGTTGCCCTGAATGTTGTCACGGCTAGCACTCCCCTGCATCTGGTCTCCCGCCGCCGAACCTGAAGCGATCGCAAACGATTCTGTAGTGGATGAATCCGACGGCAATCCAGACTCCTGTGTAAACTCCGCTGCAGCAATATTATCTTCTTCGCTCTCGGCGGGCATCGGGGGAATCGTGGGTACGGCAATAGATGTGAGACCAGAAGGCGCTTGCGCCTCGGTTGCCGCCGATGTAGCGCTTGTGCTATTCGCGGACTCTCCGGCGGCAGTGGCGGTGGCGTTGCCTTCCGCAGAGGTTCCTTCAGCCGAGAAATCCGACGCCTGAGAGCTGGTAGTTTCTCCGGTGGGTGAGGTGGCGATCGCTTCGCTACTACTCTCCGCACCGCTAGCATCCACCTCCGCCCTCGCACTGCTCGAACTGCTGCTTTCTCCGGAATTCCCCGTAGCAGGGGGTTCCCCGTCAGTGGGAGGTCTGGGGTTCGTTGCTTCCCTATTCCCCCCCGCATCGGCACTTTCTCCCGAAGTGCTAGCATTGCTGGAATTGCTGCTGGCTTCGGTACTGGCATTGCTTTGG